>CAYUYI010000323.1:0-3256 GCA_964448995.1 uncultured Propionivibrio sp.
GAAGGAGGAACGCCGATGTTTGCCCTCTACGGAATCAGCGGCCCGATTTTTCAGGGAACGCTGGAGAACCTCAGCCGCATGCCACCCGTCTTGCGACGCGGCCCCGTGACGGCCGCCCGACGCGTCAGCGATCAGCTTGAAACTGACCTCAGCCCGGAGCCCACCCGCCCGAAGCCCTCGACGCTGGGACAAAAGGCCATCGACGAATATCGAGCCATGCTGCCGCAGGAACTGGAACGCGGCCCGCTCTATCATGCCGACCAGATCATGCAGACACGGGTAATCACGGTAAATGCCGATGACGACGTCACCCGCGCCTGGCAAGTGCTGGTCGAACATCAGATCCATCAGGCACCGGTCCTCAGCGCGAATTTTCAACTGGTCGGTATCGTCAGTGATCGTAACTTGCTGACAACCCTCAACCTGGACGACGGGAAAGTGCGTGACGTACTGACCAAGCGCGTGCAGGATGTGATGACCACGCCGGTTGTTGCCGCCAATCCAGCCACTGACATCCGGCGTATTGCCCACGTGATGCTTGATCGTGACGTTTCCGGCGTGCCGATTGTCAACGAAACCGGGCGCCTCGTCGGATTTGTCTCGCAACGTGATGTTCTGCGCACCGTCGTCACCGACCCGCCACTCAGCATCTGGCGCTAGTATTTTTCCGAACTGGCACCGCCATGACGGGGGCAAGCCAGGGGGTCAGTGTGATTTGAAAAACCAAATGTCACCGCTTCCCTCGCTCCACCCGTGCCGATTCCCCCCACGTTTTTGTATTTATGGGTGATGTCGTCTTCCTTCATCCTAGTACCGGCACTGCATTCCCTTGGATTGCAGGACGCTGGTTCGGAAAACGATATCCTCGTCCATGCGTTTGCAGTCAACCACGGAGTCAACGCCGAGTTTCCGGCAAGCGTCCCAGGAATAAGGCCCCGTGCAGATCCCGCCCGAAACCGTCGCGGAAACGGGCGATGGATGTGGCGTATTGTGTCGTTCAGCCAACACTCCGCCGGCTTCCGGACGTGTCGCCGAAGCGGCCGGCGTGTTTTCTCGCTCGCTACTCGGCGGCAGGCCAGCTTTGGCCGAGCGGCTTGCACGCTCCGTTTCGTTCGGAACAAGGGTCTGGTTGAACGTCTTTTCAACGGTCTGACTGGCGGCGCAAGGACTGCCGCGATATTCGATCTTGCCGTGCGGATCGAGGCATTTGTAGGCCTGCGCCGCTGCGTGCGCGGCGACAGCAAACCACAGGAGGGCGAAGGCAGGGCGCAATATTTTCATGGTGGGCGTGATGGGCATGGGGTTAGGAAGGGATTCCGACTAGCCGTTTCGGTCGAACAGCTTCTGCCTCTAACGCGCCACGACGGCAAATGGCATACCGCCAAGTCGATTGCTCCTGGGGGGGGGCGTTGAAGTCATGCGGCACCAAGTGCCGGAGAATCGCATGAATATTGACTCGCAGCCGAGTACAGGGCGGAGAGTGACTATCCATGGACTTCTTCAGGAAATCGTTTGGCGTAGATGAGTTATCAGGCGGGTCGGTGGGCTATAAGAAGCAATCGTTGTTCGCCCCGGACTGTCAGGCCAGCTTGCTCCGAAAACATGCGAAGCTGCCCCCTTTAGTTCACGACTCAAGTCGACTGATTTCAGCTTGAACATCTTGTTCCGTGGCACGTAGCGAATTGGTCATCTCCCCGAGTGTTCGAAATAGATTGGAGAAACCTTCGGCATCCATCTTCCGATGCTCCCGAATCGCGATCTCAACTGTTTGGCGTAGTTGCCGGACCGTAGCTGCTAAGGCCATCGCGGGTCCAATCAGAACATCAGGAAGTTGATGAAGTTGAACACTTGCTGCGGCGTCTCTCAAGGCGGTCAGTTCTTCAAAATCGAAGTGCTTCTCGCCGGATGCGACTAAATAGATGGCTTCCCTGCTTGATAACTCCGAAGTAAAATGGGCTGATGCATTAGCGCAGTTGCGGCAAAGAACAAGTAGCGACTTTGCCGATTCACGGCGTGCGTGACGACTCTCCTCTCGGTGAACAGCGAGCGCAATCTCTTGCTGCCGACGTGCCTGCCAAACTGCAATCATGGCTGCAGCAAAGATGGCAACAATTGAGCCGAAGGCCTGGACCCAGGAAGCCAGTTCGGAGCTCGAGAGATCGGTTGTTACGCAGAGAGCAGACATGGAAGTGGGCGCTCGGATCAGATGGGTGTATGTTGCCTAACTTAAAGTCGCCGTCAAAACGCGCCGTCCGTCCTGGCATCGCGCAACGCCGTTCAAGCCCGATAGCATACGCACGAGAATTAGCCATGTCGAGACTGGATGCATCGGCCCGGCAGACATGCAAAAAGTGCCAGCTCCCGTCAGTCTCGCACTAGCGGACGACATCCGGCACCCTGACCCACCCTTCCATCAACCGTCGCGCCGAACGGCTCATCATCGCCTTGGTGACGACCCACTGGCCGTTTTCTTCACGCGCTTCGGCGCCGACGCTCAGTGTGCCGGAAGGGTGGCCGAAGCGGACGCGGCCGTCGGGCTGTTTGCGCGCCAGCCGGTTGGGGATCGTGCCCGCGACCGCGACGGCCGAGGCGATGGCCACGGCGCCAGTGCCGGTCATGGCGTGGTGCAGCGGCCCCATCGAGAACACGCGCGCCAGCAGGTCGATGTCCTCGGCTTTCACCACGCGACCGTCCGAGGCCGTGTAGGTCTGGCTTGGCGCGACGAAGGAGAGTTTCGGCGTGTGTGCGGTTTTCGCGGCTTCTTCCGGCGTCGCCGCGAGGCCCATGGCCACGGCGCCGTGCCGGCGGATCGTTTCGATGCGCGCCAGGATGTCCGCATGCGGGTTGATGTCCGGCTGCAACTCGGTGCCTTTGAAACCGAGGCTTTCGGCGGCGACGAAGATCGTCGGCAGGCCGGCGTTGATCAGTGTCGCCTCGATGCGGCCGACGCCCGGTACATCGAGCCAGTCGGTCACGTGCCCGGTGGGCAGCATGGCGCCGCCAGCGCCGTCGCCTTCCTCGGCGCCGGGGTCGAGGAATTCGAGCTTCACTTCGGCGGCCGGAAAGGTCACGCCGTCGAGTTCGAAGTCGCCTTCTTCCTGTACTTCGCCGCCGCGCATCGGCACGTGCGCGATGATCTTCTTGCCGATGTTGGCCTGCCAGATGCGTACCGTGGCCCAGCCGTCACTCGGGGCGTCGAGCAGCCCCATGCTGATGGCGAAGGGGCCGACGGCGGCCGTCAGGTTGCCGCAGTTGC
>CAYUYI010000324.1:0-3226 GCA_964448995.1 uncultured Propionivibrio sp.
GCGTTCAGTAGATGGTGTGCAGCAGCGTTATGGCTTCAACACCATGCACTACACCGAGAGCGAGATTCGCCGCATCGGTCGCGTGGCTTTCGAGGCAGCACGCAAACGCAACAAGAAGCTGTGCTCGGTGGACAAGATGAACGTCCTGGAAACGACGCAGTTGTGGCGTGACGTGATGATCGAGTTGGCGCCGGCGTATCCGGATGTGGCGCTGACCCACATGTTGGTGGACAACTGCGCGATGCAGCTTGTTCGGGCGCCGAAGCAATTCGACGTGATCGTTACCGGGAACATGTTCGGCGACATTCTGTCGGATGAGGCGTCGATGCTGACGGGATCGATTGGTATGTTGCCGTCGGCGTCGCTGGATGAAAAGAGCAAGGGGATGTACGAACCGTGCCATGGTTCAGCACCGGATATCGCTGGCAAGGGCGTGGCCAACCCGTTGGCGACGATCCTGTCGGTGGCGATGATGCTGCGTTACACTTTTGCGCAGGAGGAAGCCGCGCAGCGTATCGAGGTGGCGGTCAAGAAGGTGCTGGCGCAAGGATTCCGTACCGGTGACATTTACGAGCCCGGAACGAAGCGGGTGGGGACGAAAGAAATGGGCGACGCGGTGATCGCGGCGTTGTGAGCAGTGCGACTGGAATGATTTGTTTAACGTGAGGCGACAGCGATGAAGAAGGTTGGTCTGGTTGGGTGGCGCGGTATGGTGGGCTCTGTGCTCATGCAGCGCATGGCCGAGGAGGGTGATTTTGCCCATATCGATCCCGTGTATTATTCGACGTCTTCGGCAGGTGGCAAAGCACCGACGCTGGGAGGAAAAGATGGTGGCGTGTTGCAGAATGCCGCATCGATCGAAACGCTCAAACAGATGGATGTCATCGTTACCTGCCAAGGGGGTGACTACACCAAGGAAATCTTCCCCAAACTGCGTGCGACCGGCTGGAATGGCCACTGGATCGACGCGGCGTCAACACTGCGGATGGACAAGGATGCGGTGATCATCCTCGATCCGGTCAATCTCGACGTCATCAAGGCCGCGCTGGCCAAGGGCGGCAAGAACTGGATCGGCGGCAACTGCACGGTCTCGCTGATGCTCATGGGTCTCGGCGGTCTGTTCAAGCATAATCTGGTCGAGTGGGTGTCGGCCATGACGTATCAAGCGGCTTCCGGCGCGGGTGCGCAGAACATGCGCGAGTTGCTGTGCCAGATGGGGGCCTTGCACGATGCGGTCAAGGCTGAATTGGCTGATCCTGCTTCTGCCATTCTCGATATTGATCGCAAAGTGGCCGAAACGATGCGTGCCTCGAGCTTCCCAACCAAGAATTTCCGCGGTGCCGCGCTGGCTGGCAGCCTGATTCCGTGGATCGACGTGCCGTACGAACACGGCCAGTCGAAGGAAGAGTGGAAGGGCGGCGCCGAGTGCAACAAGATTTTGGGTCTGCCGCCATTCCGCTCGCCAGGAAGTATCCCGGTGGATGGGCTGTGCGTGCGGATCGGATCGATGCGCTGCCACTCGCAGGGGTTGACCATCAAGATGAAGAAGGACGTGCCACTTGACGAGATTTCCGACATTCTCGCCCAGGCCAATCAATGGGCCAAGGTAGTGCCGAACGAACGCGAGCGCAGTGAGCGCGAACTCACGCCGGCCGCCGTGACCGGTACGCTGACGGTACCGGTCGGGCGCCTGCATAAACTGGCAATGGGGCCGGATTATCTGGGAGCGTTTACGGTGGGTGATCAGTTGTTGTGGGGGGCTGCCGAACCGTTGCGTCGGATGCTTCGGATTCTGCTCGAAGATTGATCGCGTCAGTCGCTCAAATAACCAGGGCGAATGCCCTGGTTTTTTTTGCAACACGTTCGACATTAGAAGCAAGTTTAGCTTGCATGGCTAACCCCATGATGTTATTTTAATAATTCCGATTCTGGACCCTCAGGGTGGTACTGTGGCAAAAAATATCCATCATTCTATAAAGCCTTTGCATCTTCGCGCGTCCGTCCTGGCGGTGGCGTCCAGCCTAGCCCTATGTGCGGCACCGATGGCTGCGAACGCTGCGGGGCTCGGGAAAATCGTGGTTTTTTCGGCGCTGGGGCAGCCGTTGCGGGCCGAAATCGAAGTCACCGCAACGCGTGAAGAATTGTCCGGAATGCGGGCACAACTGGCATCAAGAGAAGCCTTCAAGCAAGCCGGGCTGGATTACGCGTCGACGCTATCGGGAATTGCCTTCGCGCTCGACAAACGTCCCGATGGACAATTAGTGATCAAGCTGACGTCGAAGACGCCGGTCAATGATCCTTTTGTTGATATGCTTATGGAATTGAACTGGCCGACCGGGCGGCTGGTGCGTGAATATACCTTCTTGCTTGACCCGCCGGAAGTCGCGGCGAAAAATGCACAACCTGTGGTTGCGCCGGCGACAGCCGCTGCAAGGAGTGGAGCGCTGGCTCCGACGGCGCCACGCCCCTCGTCGATTGGCGATGATACGCGGGTGCGGGCACAAGCGCAGACACGCGAAGAAAAACAAGCGACCGTTGCTGAGGCCGCTGCGCCGGCTATGCCGAAAGCGGCTGAAAAACCCGTTGAGAAGGTGTCGTCAGACGGTGATTTTCACGAGGTCAAGCGCGGCGACACGCTGAGCAAGATTGCCGGCGCGACGAAGCCGGAAGGCGTTACGCTGGACCAGATGCTGGTCGGGTTGCTGCGTGCGAATCAGGGCGCTTTCGATGGCGGCAACATGAACCGCCTCAAATCGGGCAAGATTCTTGCCATTCCCGATCGGGCGGCGCTTGAATCGGTGACGCCGACGGAAGCCAAGAAAGTCGTCATGGCCCAGTCCGCCGACTGGAATGCCTATCGCGGGAAGCTCGCGGCCATTGCTGCCAAGGCGCCTGTCTCCGAAGGATTGTCCAGCCAAGAGTCTGGCGGAAAGATCACCGCCAAGGTCGAGGATAAAATCGAGCCGGCAGGTCAACCGAAGGACCGCGTCAAAGTCTCGAAATCGGAGTCGGGCGGGGCCAAGGCCGGTGTGCCGGGCAAGCCTGCGGATGAAGATGTGATTGCCCGTGAAAAGTCGCTTAAGGAAGCCAACGAACGGGCGGCGGCGTTGGAGAAAAATGTCGCGAATCTCCAGAAACTGCTCGAACTCAAGGAAAAGAATCTGGCCGAACTGCAGAAACAGGCCAGCGCGAAACCCCAGGCCGCCGAACCCGCCAAGCCGGCTGC
>CAYUYI010000325.1:0-3214 GCA_964448995.1 uncultured Propionivibrio sp.
ACCAAACGGGCGCCTCGCCGAGCGGGCAGACGTGAATCGTTTCGAACAGCTTGGTTAATTCACGTGCCAGCACCAGGGATCGTGTCGGCCCCAATACCTCGACCAGCGCATCAACAGTTTCCAGAATCCGGTGCGGTGCTTCGTAAAACACCAAGGCAAACGGCTGATCGACCAATCCGCGCAACGCGTCCGCGCGCTGCTTCGCCTTGGGGGGAAGGAAACCGTAGAACAGGAAATGCGGATCGGCGAGGCCTGAAGCCGAAAGCGCCGTCACCGCCGCGCACGGACCGGGCAACGGCACGACGCGGAAGCCGGCTTCACGCACCCGAGCCACGAGGCGGGCGCCGGGATCGGAAATCGCTGGCGTACCGGCATCGCTGATCAAGGCCACCGAATCGCCGTCAGCCAAGCGCGTCACGACCTGCTGTGCGGCGGCCTCTTCGTTGTGCTCGTGCGTGGCGATCAGCCGCGCCGAGACGCCGAAATGACGAAGCAAGGGCGCGCTATGGCGCGTGTCTTCGGCGGCCACCCAGCGCACCTGGCGGAGGACGTCGATGGCGCGTTGCGTCATGTCCGCCAGATTCCCCAGCGGGGTAGGCACCACATATAATGCGGGAGATTCTTGCGTCATGGCGAGCAGATAAAGGATGAATGGCAACGATACCACGACCGACACCGGAAAACGCGGCGAAGCGCAAGCGGCCGTATTCCTCGAACAGCACGGACTGAAGGTCGTCGCCCGCAATTACCGCTGCCGTGGCGGCGAACTCGACTTGGTCTGCCGCGAGGGCCGGACGCTGGTCTTCGTCGAGGTCCGGTTGCGCGCCAGCCACGCCTTCGGCGGCGCTGTAGCCAGCATCACGCCCGCCAAACAACGCCGGATCCTTCATGCAGCGCAGCACTATTTATCCACGTCGGGGCAGACCGATGCGGACTGCCGCATCGACTGTGTGCTGATCGACGATGGGGCAGTCACCTGGCTGAAAAATGCGATCGCTGGCGATTAGCCTCCTGCTCGCGGTTGCCGCGACGTCTGCCGTCGCCGACTCGATTCGGGTGCTGGTGCAAAGCTCGCCACTGGCCGGCAGCCAGTACTATGCGGCCGGACGCGTCTGGCCGGAGTTGAAGCCTGGCGATCGGCTCGAACTCATCCGCGAGCCCGACAACCGGCATGACCGCAACGCGGTTCGTGTCGACTGGCGTGGACAACCGCTGGGCTATGTGCCTCGCGCCGAAAACCGGGCGGTCGCCCGGGCGCTGGACGCCGGAGAGCGTCTCGAAGGCCGTGTTTCGCGGTTGCGCGACGATCCCGATCCATGGCGCCGGATCGAGTTCGAGATCCTGCTGGTTCTATAGCGAACCCCGTCCGTCCGTTGCCCCGTCCTGACGGGGGAGGGCCGCCAATGCTAGACTAGCGGTTTAATTCATCGAAGTTTCGACATCATGGATTTGATTTCACGCATGGGCCAGCACTTCGCCGATAGCGCCCAAACCAAGCGCGACGCCGCTGAACTGCTGGCGGCGCCGATCGCCCACGCCGCAGAAATGATGGTTGCCAGCCTCGTGGGCAACGGCAAGATTCTGGCCTGCGGCAATGGCGGCTCTGCCGCCGACGCCCAGCACTTTGCCGCCGAGTTGGTCGGCCGCTTCGAGGTCGAACGTCAGGGCTTGGCCGCCATCGCCCTGACGACGGACAGCTCGATCATGACCGCCGTGGCCAACGATTACGGCTACAACACTGTTTTCGAGCGTCAGGTCCGGGCACTGGGGCAACCGGACGATGTGCTGCTGGCCATCTCCACCTCCGGCAATTCGCCCAGCATCGTCGAAGCCATTCGTGCGGCGCACGAGAACGGCCTGCGCGTCGTGGCGCTGACCGGCAAGGGGGGCGGGCAGATCGGTGAAATGCTCCGTGATGGCGATGTCCATATTTGCGTTCCCTCGGCGCGCACGGCGCGCATCCAGGAAGTTCATTTGCTGACCGTGCATTGCCTCTGCGATGCCATTGATTGTTTGTTGTTAGGAGTTGAAGAATGAAAAAGTCCCTGATCGCCGCCCTGCTGCTTGGCGCCGCCCTCCTGCCCGCACTTCAGGGCTGTTTCCCGCTGGTCGCGACCGGCGCGACCGTTGGCGTGCTGGCCGCCGTCGACCGCCGCTCCGTCGGCACCCAGACTGAAGACGAGACCATCGAATGGAAGACCTCGGCGCGCATCCGCGAAAAGCTCGGTGACCGTGCCCATGTGAATGTCACCAGCTACAACCGGATGGCGCTGCTGACCGGCGAAGCCTTCTCCGAAGAAGCCAAGGCCGAGGTCGAGCGCGTCGTCAAGGAAATCACCAACGTCAAGGGCACCTACAACGAAATCGTCGTGGGCCCGACCTCATCGTTCTCTGCGCGCAGCAACGATGCGTTCATCACGTCGAAAATCAAGAGCCGCTCGGTCGACAACGGCAAATTCAATCCGGTGCACGTCAAGGTCGTCACAGAAGCCGGCGTCGCCTTCCTGCTCGGGATGGCCACCCAGGCTGAGGCTGATGCCGCCATCGACGTCGCTCGCACAACGGCGGGCGTCCGCAAGGTGGTCAACCTGATAGAGATCATCACGGTCAACAAAGCCAAGGAAATCGACACGGCGCCTGCCAACGGCAAGCCCGACGACGCGCCGAAGCCGTAACCCCGTCCTGTCGTAGCGTTGGTCGCGATAGTCGGCGAGCCCTTCTGCCGCGTCGCGATCACGACAGGCGGATGCCCCTGACGACCCATTTTGCCGATCTGATAGAACTGCCCCGTGAACGATCCCAAACCAGCCGCTCTCCTCGCCTTCGAAACCAAGATCGTCGCCCCGGCCGACCTGCCCGCCCGCCTTGAGCGACTACCGCGCCCACGGGTCTTCACCAACGGCTGCTTCGACATCCTGCATCGCGGTCACGTCACGCTACTGGCGCAAGCTCGCGGCCTCGGTGAATCGATGATCGTGGCGCTCAATTCCGACGCCTCAGTCAAACGACTGGGCAAAGGCGACGACCGCCCGGTCAACACCCTCGCCGACCGGCTGGCGGTCATGGCCTCGCTCGAATGCGTTTCGCTCGTCACCTGGTTTGACGAAGACACGCCGCTACAGCGCATCCTCGAATGCCGGCCCGACGTGCTGGTCAAGGGCGGCGACTGGCCGGTGGACAAGATCGTCGGCAACGTCGAAGTCGCCGGCTGGGG
>CAYUYI010000326.1:0-3214 GCA_964448995.1 uncultured Propionivibrio sp.
CGTTCCAGCAGTTCAGCCTGAATTTCCTGTTCGACACCCTCGGCCGTCACGCTCACTTCGAGGCTTTGTGCCAGCTGAATGATGGTCTCGACGATGCGCTGGCTGCTATGGGAGAGGATCATCTGGTGGACGAACGACTGGTCGATTTTCAGGCGGTCCACCTTGAAGCGCTCGAGGTACTTGAGCGATGAAAATCCGGTGCCGAAGTCATCGATGGCGACGGCGACTTCGCGGGACTGGAGATCCTTGAGTGTGACAAGCGTCAGGTCGGCATCAAGCATGGCAACGCTTTCGGTGATTTCCAGTTCGAGCTGGCGAGGGCTGATGCCGGCTTCTCGGATTGCCTGGTCTACCGTGCGGATAAATTCCGGGTGACGGAATTGTGTCGCCGACACGTTGACGGCCAGGCGCAGGTCGCCGAAGCTTTCTTCTTCGAGGCGCTTCAGGTCGCGGCAGGCAGTGCGCAGAACCCAAGCGCCGAGCGCGACGATCAGCCCTGAACTCTCCGCCAGCGGGATAAAGCGGTCCGGGGGGATGAAATTGCCGTCCTCGGCCCGCCAGCGCAGCAGCGCCTCGATGCCGGTCAGGCGCTTCGTGCGCAGGTCGTACTGAGGTTGGTAAACCAGGAACAGTCGTTCCTGGTCGAAGGCACTGCGCAATTCGCGCATCAGATGGAGCCGTGCGCGAGTTTCCGTTTCCATTTGCCGGCTGAAATAGAGTGTCTCGCCACGTGCGGTGGTCTTGGCCCGGTTAAGGGCGATGTTGGCCGATTGCACGGCTTCGGTGCCGTTGCCGTCGATTTCGCTGAGGCGGGCGAGACCGATGGTTGCCGTTAGCGACTGTTCCGCCCCCTCGACGAAGAAGGGCGCACGGAACAAGGCACTCAAGACCTCCGGTCTCAGGGTCTCGTTGGTGCCCAGCAGGCCGAAGGTGTCGGCGGCGAGTCGCGCCACGACGGTCCCTGCGGGCAGTTGCGCGACCAGTCGCGCAGCAACCGCCTTGAGCAGGGTGTCGCCGTAGCGATGACCAAGCACGTCGTTCAGTTGCGAAAAATGGTCGATATCGACAATCGCGATGCTCCGGTCCATGCGCTCGGACAGAATTGCGTCGCCGACGGTTCGCATGAAATCCAGCCGGTTGGGGATATGCAGCAACTGATCGTTGTAGGCATGATCGTGCAACTGGTCGAACAGTTGCGTGTTGTCGAGGCTGATGGCGATGTTGGTGCAGAATACCGCCAGCAATTGCTTGCGGGTTTCATCGAGCGGGGCATCCGTTGCCAGATAGGCCACCAATTCGCAGCCCATCTTGCCGGGAAAGTGCAGGGCGCAAAAACGATCGCCGAACAGGCTGTGTCGTGTCTCGAACGCCTGCTCGATGACGGATACCAGCGGAAAATCGTCGATTGCTTCGAGTGGCTGGTTCGTCAGCTTTTCGAAACTCCCCGTTGCCGTGATGATGCGAATCCGGCTGGCCGGCGCGAGATTGCGCACGCAGACGAATCCCTGGAACTCGCTCAGCAGCAACCGGCTGGTTTCGCTGACGATGCTGCGCGCGAAGTCCTGCAGATTGTGGAGCCCCATCATGCGCTGGTTGGCCTGGATGATGGTGTTGAGACCATGCCGGTTCTGGCTGATGGCGTGGATCTGTTCGTAGGAGCGGATGGCCGTCGTCAGTGTGGCGTACAGGCTGTTGCGCGAGAGTTCCGACTTGAGTTTGTAGTCGTTGATGTCGTAGTCGCGGATGACCTCGATTTCGGGGGCGAAACCGGGTTGCCCGGTGCGCAATACAATGCGGACATCGCTCATGCCCAGTTTTTCGCGAATCGTTTTGACCAGCGTCAGACCGGTATTTTCCTTTTCCATCACGACGTCGAGCAGGACGACGGCGATGTCTTTTTCGGTCGTCAGGTATTCGATCGTTTGCTCCGCGTCGTAGGCGTGGAAAAAACGAAGCCGGCGGCCGAGGATCAGTGTCGTGCCCAGCGCGAAAACCGTGATCCGGTGGACGTCGTCATCATCATCGACAACCAGCACCTTCCATTCGGACATTTCCGGCGGACAGCTCGGCTCCGCTTCGTCGTGAAGCAAGAGAATGTCGCTGTCGGATTCGGCGGTCATGGTCGTGGTTTCTTGGTGCGCGTTATCGGTTTGGATTGGCGTCGGGCCTGGTTCGAAATCGCCGGGTGATCCCGGATAGATTATGCACCATGTGCTGGAAGCCGCGCGACCCCTATCCAGCGCTTTCCATGCCAAAGGCCCGGGCCACGGCCTCTGCCACCCGAATGCCGTCGATGCCAGCCGAGAGAATGCCGCCGGCGTAGCCGGCCCCTTCGCCGGCCGGATAGAGCCCCTTGATATTGACGCTCTGCAGGTCATCGCCACGCGTGATGCGTAGCGGCGACGAGGTGCGTGTCTCGACGCCGGTGAGCACCGCATCGGGCATGGCGAAACCGCGAATCTGGCGGTCGAAGGCGGGGATCGCTTCACGGATCGCCGCGATGGCAAAGTCCGGTAGCGCCGTTGAGAGATCGGTCAGATGTACGCCCGGTTGATACGATGGGGTGACGCGACCGAGTTGCGTTGAGGGGTGGCCGGCGAGGAAATCGCCGACAAGCTGTCCTGGTGCTTCGTAGTTGTTGCCACCGAGTTCGAAGGCGTGTGCTTCAAGACGACGCTGGAAGGCGATGCCGGCCAGCGGATCGTTCGTGCCGCCGAAATCCTCGGGCGAAACATTGACCACGATACCGGCGTTGGCGTTACGTTCGGCGCGCGAATACTGGCTCATGCCGTTGGTGACGACACAGTTTGGCTCCGAGGTGGCGGCGACGACCTGCCCACCAGGACACATGCAGAAGCTATAGACCGCACGGCCATCGGCGGTGTGATGCACAAGCTTGTAGTCGGCAGCGCCGAGCAGTGGATTGCCGGCGTTGGGTCCGAGCCGGGCCTTGTCGATCAGCGTCTGCGGGTGTTCGATGCGGAAACCGATGGCAAACGGTTTGGCTTCCATGAAGACGCCGGCGGCATGCAGCATTGCAAAGGTGTCGCGCGCGCTGTGACCGAGCGCCAGCACCACCTGCTGCGCCTCGATCGTCTCGCCGCTGGCCAGCGTGACGCCGCGGACGGTGCCGCGCTCGATTTGCAGCCCGGTGACGCAGCTCTCGAAACGGATTTCGCCGCCCAGCGCGATGATTTCGGCGCGCATGCGCTCG
>CAYUYI010000327.1:0-3211 GCA_964448995.1 uncultured Propionivibrio sp.
AAGACGCAGATCAGCTATTCGGCCAATCTCTACGGCCTGGCCGAGGAAGAGCACGCCGGCGGGGCGCTGGTTTTCCGGAGTTACAACGAAGGGCTCGAATATACGGATCTTTCCGCCGGTGATGACTACAAACTTGCCGATGTGTTGGCGCGCGATCCGCAGCGCTTCGATGTCCAGCCGGAAGGCCATGCGCTTGACCGCGAGCAATCCCATCTTGTGCTGGTGCCGGAAAACTCGACCTACAGTTTGCGTACCCAGACGGTTGCGTGGACGAAGACCGATGGTTCGGTTTCGTCGATCCGGTTGCGCGCCGGCAAAACCTACATGGGGCCCAACGGCTACCGCGTGCACATGGAACCGACAAGCGCCGACCGTCGGCAATGGAGCCTGATTGGCACTTCGGCCGATGTGACTTGCTGTCACAAGCCGAGCACGGTTTCCGGTGGCGGCAAATCCGAGATTTCCAAAGCGTTGTCAGACGCCATCCTGCCGGGTGTAGTGTACACGGCGGACCTCGACAAAGACATGGATGCCGTTGAGGAAATCCTGGCGCGCGATTTTGCCGAGCGTTTTCGCGATCCGAAGAAGAACGGCGTCGACCATCGCCTGATTCTCAGCGATGCGCGTTCGATGGGCAGCGTCATCAAGTTGCTGACGCCGAGCGATGATTACAGCGATGACTACAATGTATGGCTGAATGCCATCCCGCAGCACGTCAAGGAACTGGTGTTCGTCGTCAAGCGCTATCACAAGCCGGAATGGGGCAGCGATTGGCGCAGTCATTATTCGGTCGACACCATCAATGGCCGTCTGGGCAATGCCTTGCGCCTGGATGGCGACAAGCTGGTGGCCAACACCCTGCGGGTCGGTTTCGAAAAAGACGGTTCGTGGCGGATCTTCTGTCTGCGCCATGATTTTCATCCGGCCTGCAAGGTTCAGACCGAGGACGACATCACGGCCAGCGTCGTGGCGCCCCCCAGTGTCGTTACCGGAGAAACCGGCGGCTTGTCGCGCAAGTTCATCCAGAACTGCGAACACCGACTGTTCCAGCGTCCGGACGATGCGATTCATCGCGGTTACGACCATCAGGCCGAAGCCGATATCGCCGAACCGGATACCTTCATTTCCAACTTCGAGCCGTTGGGCCGGGCCGACGCCCAGGATCTGGTCGAGGATGTCATCGGATTTTCCGCCTACACCGAGCCGATGCAGCGTTTGATCTCCAGCGCTGCCGAAGCGCCGGAGGGTACATCGCCGCGCTATTTCGTTTCGTCGGCACACCCGCGCATGGTTGATGGCAAGCCTTCGAAAAACCCGCGCTATCTGCAGTTGCGTCCGGACATCGCCAATCCGAAGGAGACGGCATCGGCGGATCTGGCCATGCGCCTGTTCCGCAAGCAACCGGTGAACGAACCGCTGGTGACGCCCGTGCATGTGGTGGCTGCCGGACGCCGCAACAATCCGCCGGAAGAGGGGGTGCGCCCGCTCTGTACCTACAACCCGCTGCATTACATGGAGTTGCCGGAGCTCTTCATCGAGTTCATCAGCTCGATGACCGGCAAGTCGCCATCGACGACTGGCGCGGGTTCCGAAGGGGCGCTGACCAAGGGGCCGTTCAACGCGTTGCCGGCCATCGTCGATCTCAATGCGGCGTTTGTTTCGTTCGCCTTGACGGGATACGACGGCTGGGTGTCGAGTGCCGGCCATGTCGGGCCGAATGTGCGCGTCGATCATGACGTCAGCCTGCTGGTGCCGGAAGTCTTCGCGCGCATGAGCCCGGAGGAACGCAGCGCCGAAAACCTGATTGCGCTGGGGGCGCTGGAACGTGTGGCCGATTTCGAGCACAAGGGTAAAACCGTTCTGGCGAGCCGTCTCGGCTACCGCATGACGGCGCGCTTTGCGACAATCTATTTCGGTCGTATCTTCCTGCATCCGCACTCCGTTTTCACCGAGGGCATGTTGCGCCCGGAACTGCAAGACCTGGATGTCTTTGCCGAAAGCATGGCCAACATCGTGGCGACGCATCAGCGTGTTGCCGAGAGCTATTTCGCCGACGGGACGATAGCGCTGGCTTGCCCGCCGCTCAAGGCGTTGCTGGAGATCATGGCCTTTGGCAAGACCGCCGACGGCCATGGCCTCGAAGCGCCTGAGGTCCGCGCGCAATTCACGCGTGAGAGCGTGCTGGCCAGCGAGTGGTATGTGGCGCGGCTCGATGCCAAGCAACGCAGTGACGAGAATCGCCTCAAGCAGGCGGTGGCCGGACTCTACGACTTCATCGATGCCCCGGATAATTCCGGCGTGGTCATGCGTCTCGGGCTGACGGCACGTCGTGCTCAGGTCCAGGCGGAGCGCGTGCGTGTGGGCGGGGCGGACTATCGGGCCGGTCTGGTTGGCACTCTCGGCGTGCAGCCGTTCCTTACCAAGTGATTGTCGCTTGACGACGAGGGCCGGCTATTTGAGGCCGGCCCTCGTCATTTGCGCAGGCAAGGCGACGGTTTTGTCGCGCGCGTGGTTTCATGGCTTGGTTGTCGGGGGCGGGCCAACGGGGCGATCGGGCGGGTCGGGGAGGAACACCAACTGGCATTTGCCGCGAATGGTGCGTCCGTCCGGTGTCTTCGTTTCCAGCGGCGTACCTGGCGCCTTGCTTTGGCAGAGCGCGGGGTCGAACGGTGGCGGCCCTTTTCTCTCGCCGTGGGGTGGTGGTGGCGGGGGGCTTGCCTCGGATGCCCGGCACGGGCCGGTGACCGCGATCGCCAGCAGGCAGGCGATGGGGATGATGATTCTCATGGCGGTTCTCCAAAAATGATCATGGAATCGAATCGGCGTCGTGTGGCGTGCCGAATCGATGGGCTTACTTTGCCCGAAAATCCGCTGCAGATGCGGTTGTGATCCCCGCTATTACCGGGTTTTACCCATGACGACGCAATTTAACGTGTTTTGTCCGGCAATGAGCGGGTTACTGGTAGCGCAGCGCTTCGATGGGATCGAGTGCGGCGGCCTTGCGTGCAGGGTAGAAGCCAAAGAACACACCGACACCGGCGGCGACCAGAAAAGCGACCAGTACCGAACTGCCGGAAATGACAATGACCATGTCGGTCAGCGCATTGACCAGCAGCGCCCCGCCGATGCCAAGCACCAGGCCGATCAGGCAGCCGGTGATCGAAATCATGATGGCTTCGAGCAGGAACTGCGCAAGGATGTCTTTCTGCCG
>CAYUYI010000328.1:0-3210 GCA_964448995.1 uncultured Propionivibrio sp.
GCGCGCCTGCTGATGGGCGGACCAATGATGGGCGCCGTGCTGCCGCATGCGCAGGTTCCGATCGTCAAGGGTACAGCCGGCATCCTTGCGCTCTCCGATGAGGAGATCGCCCTCCCGCCGGCCGGTGCCTGCATTCGCTGCGGCAACTGCACACAGGTCTGTCCGATCGGATTGCTGCCGCTGGAAATGGCCGCCAACATCCGTGCCGGACGACTCAACGACGCGGCAGCGTTGGGGCTTTCTGACTGTATTTCCTGCGGCTGCTGTGCCTACATCTGTCCGTCGCACATTCCGCTCGTGCAGTATTTCAGCCACGCCAAAGGCGAGCTCTGGTCGCAGGAACGCAGCAAGCTGCGCATGGACGCCGCGAAGAAATTGGCGAACGACCGTACCGTACGAATGGCGCGCGAAGCGAAAGAGAAAGCCGAGGTCGCCGCGCGCCGCAAGGCTGAACGGGACGCAGCCAAACGTGCCGAAGCCGCAGCCCGGGCTGCCACCGAAACCACTCAGGAATCCGTGACATGAATCCTCCCCTGCCTGTGACACCACCGGCGACAGCGCCACACAGTCTGAATGGCAACAGCGTCTCGCGCATCATGCTGACGGTGATTGCGGCGCTGTTGCCCGCCACCGTATTCAGTTTCTGGCTTTACGGCTGGCCGGCGATTTTTCTCTGGATCGTCACCATCGGCGCCGCCCTGCTCGGTGAAGCGACCTGCTTGCGGCTCGCCAGCGAACCCGCGCTGCCGCGGCTGGCCGATGGCTCGGCACTGCTGACCGGCTGGCTGCTGGCGATGTCGCTGCCCCCCTGGGCACCGTGGTGGATCGGGGTACTCGGCGGATTGTTCGCCACGATGCTGGGCAAAGGGGTATTCGGTGGCATCGGCTTCAATTTGTTCAATCCGGCCATGGTGGCGCGCGTCTTTCTGCTAATTTCCTTTCCCGTGCAGATGACCGTCTGGATCGCGCCGTTGCCGATCACCGCCGCCACCGCCCCGAATTTTCATGACGGGCTGATGATCCTGATCCATGGCATTCCGAAACTCGATGCCGTTGCCAGCGCCTCGCTGCTCAGCTACGCCAAGACCGAACTGTCCCGCGGCATCGATCTCGTCCAGTCGCTGACTGCCGCGACGGCCCCCGCCGCCTCGTTGATCGGCGCGCGCGCCGGCAGTCTGGGCGAGACCGCGTCGCTGCTGATCGCCGCCGGCGGACTGTTCCTCATGCTGCGCGGCATCATCAGCTGGCATATCCCGCTGGCCATGACCGCCGGCATCGTGCTCCCCGCATTGATCGCCCATGCCATCGATCCATCGCACTACCTCGATGCCGCGACCCATCTGCTTTCCGGCGGGGCAACACTGGGCATCTTTTTCATCGCCACCGATTACGTCACATCGCCGAACAGCCGGCCGGGCCAGATCGTCTTCGGTGCCGGCTGCGGCCTGCTCACCTACATTATCCGGACTTGGGGCGGCTATCCCGAGGGCGTGGCCTTCGCCGTCCTGCTGATGAATGCGCTGACACCAGTCATCGACCGCTACCTGCGGCCGCGTATTCTCGGTCGAAACTGGCGCGGCGCGCCGCTCGACGCGACGATCGAAAGGGCAAAATCATGAGCACGCTGGCACTTTGGCGCGAAAAACTCGCCTATCAGCCAATTTCCCTAGGGCTCATCGCGATGATCACGGGCGCAGCCCTGGTCGTCGCCAACGAGGCCACGAAACCGGGCATCGCCGCAGCGGAACAACAGGATTTGCAAACTTCGCTGACACAAGTGCTGCCGAAAGATTTTGCGGCCAACGATCTGCTCCGGGACACCATCCGGATCGCCGGCATCGATGGTACGCCGCTCACCATCTACCGCACGCGAAATGCAAACGGTGCAGTCAATGGGGCCGTCTTTCAGGTTTCCAGCCGTGGCTATGCGGGAGACATCGTCGTGCTGATGGGCCTTGACGAGAGCGGCCGCCTACTCGGTGCCCGCGTCGTCAAACACCAGGAAACACCGGGCCTCGGCGACAAGATCGAGACGTCGAAATCGAAGTGGATTCACGACTTCGAAGGCAAATCGCTGACTTCGCCCTCTGCCGAAAAATGGGCGGTCAAGAAAGACGGCGGCGTTTTCGATCAGTTCGCCGGCGCAACCATCACGCCACGCGCCGTCGTCAAGGCAGTCAAGCAAGGGTTGGAATTCTTTGCCGCGCATCGCGCCGAGATTTTCGCCGAGACCACGCCCCAAGGAGAGAAAAAATGAACGTGCGCGAAATCATCCGCAACGGCCTGTGGGAACAGAACATCGTTTTTTCCCAGATCCTCGGCATGTGCCCGACCATGGCCGTGACCACCAGCGGCACCAACGGCCTTGGCATGGGGTTGGCCACCACAGCTGTCCTGATCGGCTCGAACATCCTGATCTCCAGCATTCGCCATTTCGTTTCGCCTCAGGTTCGCATTCCCGTTTACATCGTGCTGATCGCCACGCTGGTCACGCTCGTCGACATGGGCCTCAACGCCTGGATGCACGATCTTTATCGCGTGCTTGGCCTGTTCATCGCGTTGATCGTGGTGAATTGTGCTGTGCTGGGCCGGGCTGAAGCCTATGCCTCCCGCGCCGGCGTGCTCGCCTCTGCGCTCGATGGCCTGTTCATGGGGTTGGGTTTCACCGCTGCGCTGACCGTGATCGGCCTGATTCGTGAACTGATTGGCGCCGGCACCCTCTTCGCCCAGGCCAGCCTGCTGCTCGGACCGCAATTCGCATTCATGGAAATGACGGTGATCCCCAATTATGGCGGCATGCTGATGATGATTCTGCCACCGGCCGGCTTTCTGGTGCTCGGGTTGCTGCTGGCCCTGAAGCGCCTGTACGAGTTACGCGCGACGGCTCTGAAAAACATACCGCCGGCAGTCGCCTCCGATACTGCCGCCGTCGGCTGCCATTGAGGACAAGACCATGCAAATCGGCGTTGCCTACTCCGAACACACGCAACAAATCTGGATGAACATCGAGGTTCCCGACGGGACCACGGTGTATGACGCGATCGAGCGTTCTGGCATTCTGAAGATGTTCCCGCACATCGATCTCGGCGTGCAGAAAATCGGTATCTTCGGCAAAGTCGTCAAACCGGAAACGCCGCTTCGAGTCGGCGACCGCGTGGAAATCTACCGGCCGATCACCTGCGATCCGCAAACCGTGCCACGCCGCGACGG
>CAYUYI010000329.1:0-3192 GCA_964448995.1 uncultured Propionivibrio sp.
TACGGCAGCATGATTCGCGGAAGACCTATGCGCGTGCCTGGCGACGTGATCGGTCGCGATTCCTCGCCAACTGGCCGGAAGGTTCGCTGTTGCGGGCGTGGTTGGAAACGTGTCTGCCAGCGGCCGATTGACGATTACGCCGGTTGTTTTGAATCCGTTTCCAACGGAGCGGAGAACTGCATTTCGTGGAGTCGGGCGTAGTGGCCGTCGTGGGCCAGCAGTTCGTGGTGCGTGCCGCGCTCGACGATTTCGCCCTGATCCATCACGAAAATGACGTCTGCCTTTTCAATGGTGGAGAGACGGTGGGCGATGACCAATGTGGTTCGGTGTGCCGTGGCTTCGTCGAGGGCGGCCTGGATATAGCGTTCTGACTCCGTGTCAAGCGCAGAGGTGGCTTCATCCAGAATCAGAATGGGGGCATTCTTGAGCATCGCGCGTGCGATCGCCAGGCGCTGTCGCTGTCCGCCCGAAAGCAGCACGCCGTTTTCGCCCACCAGTGTGTTGAAGCCATCGGGCAGGCGATCAATGAACTCTCGGGCATAAGCAGCCGTCGCCGCCTGTTCGATTTCGGCGAGCGGGGTCCCCGCCAGGTCGCCGTAGGCGATGTTGTTGGCGATCGTGTCGTTGAACAATGAGACCTGCTGCGTTACCAAGGCGATGTGGGAGCGCAGGTTGCGCAAGGTGTAATCCTCAACGTCGACCCCGTCGACCAGAATCTGCCCATTTTCGTGGTGATAGAAACGCGGGATCAATCCGGCCAGTGTCGACTTGCCGCTGCCAGAGCGGCCGACGAAAGCTGCCATCTGTCCGGGTTCAATGGCGAAGCTGATATTTTTGAGTACCGGCGTTGTGGTGCCCGGGTAAGCGAATGTCAGATTCTTGACTTCAATTCGTCCACTGACTCGCGCGCATTCGACCGTGCCCTGGTCGACTTCGGGGGCTTCGTCAAGTTGCGCGAAAATGCTCTCGGCGCCAGCGAGCCCCTTCTGGATGGTGCTGCTGACTTCGGAGAGCTGGCGGATCGGCTTGGGCAGCATGCCGGCAGCGGTGATGTAAGCCACCAGATCGCCCGCCGACGCATTGCCGCGAAGGAGAAGAACGAGGAAAAGGACGCTGGCCATGGTGGTGAAAATGACGACCTGCAGCGCCGGGGTGAACGTGGCGGAGGTGCGCACCATGCGCAGCTGCTTGTTGGTGTTTTCCAGACTGGCACGGTTGAAACGTTCGCGCTCGTAGGCTTCGCCGCCGAAACTGCGGACGACACGGTAACCTTGGATCGTTTCCGAGGTGATGTGGGTGAGGTCGCCCATCGCTTCCTGGATCTTGCGGCTTTGCTTGCGGAATTTTCGGGCGGCGCTCGTGACCATAATGCCGATGATTGGTAGAACCGCCATGATGACCAGCGTCAGTTTCCAGTTCATCCAGAGCAGGTAACCAAACAGGAAAAGAACCGTCATTCCTTCGCGGATGACGACTTTGATGGCATCCGTGGCGGCCCCCGTCACCATCGTGACGTTATAGGTGATACGTGAGACGAGATGGCCGGAGTTGTTCTGATCGAAATAGGCGTTGGGAAGTCGGAGCAGCTTGGCAAAGAGCTCCTGGCGCAATTCGTTGATCAGTCCGAGGGAAACCTTGGCCAGATAATAATTGCCGAGAAATGATCCCAGACCCTGCCAGACGATGATCAGGACGAGCAGCAGCGGGATGCCGTAAAGCGGTTCCATCGAGCCGATGAGCGGAAAGGCATAGTGCGCCTGGGGCGACGGGCCGGACAGCCCGTCGACGAAAAACTTGAGAATCCCCGCCATCATCGGTTGAGAGGATGAGAAAATGACGTATCCGGCAATGCTGGTCAGGAAAAGACCGGCAAGGGGCTTGAGATAGGTCAGCAGCCGGAGATAGATACGGAGTGAAGAAGGGGGTTTGGGCATGGAGTATTGCGAGGCAAGGCCTGAATGCACGAGGCCAGATGTTAGCACGGCCCGTCTGTGATGCCCGGTATACTGCTGGTTTTGTGAAGAGGCCGTATTGAAGACGATCGACCATCAAACGTACTTGGCGCTGCGCGAAGGTGCTGAAGTGCTCGAGATTGATCACTGTGGCGAAAAAGTGCTGCGGCTGGTCGATGGCAGTTTCCTGAAATTGTTCAGGCGCAAGCGCTTGCTTTCTTCCGCGCTATGGTATCCGTATGCGCAACGGTTTGCCGACAATTCTCGCGCGCTGCGGTCGTTAGGAATCGAGGCGCCGAAGGTGTTGGACGTTTTTCGCATACCCACACTCGCACGCGACGCGGTCCATTATCAGCCGGTCGCCGGCCAGACGTTACGCGCCCTGATCGCCGGGGGCTTGGCTCCCGAAATCGAGTCTGAACTCAAGGCGCTCTACGCGAAATTTTTGGATTCGCTCTCTGGCAAGGGTATCTATTTTCGGTCGCTTCACCTTGGCAACGTGGTATTAACGCCCGATCATCATTTGGCGCTGATTGACGTTGCGGATATGAGCATCAGTGGTCGCCCTCTGGGCCGAATCATGCGCGCAAGACAATTGCGGATTATGGCCAGGATTCCGGGTGAGGCCGACTGGAATCCCCGCTCAAGGGGCGGCTGAAGTATCGGGAGTTGCAATGATGACGCGGTCACCGTTGGGTGATCTGAATTCCTTGATAATGCGCAAGGGCAATTTATCGATGGTTTGATCAAGAACTGTCTCTTTGCTCTTTAGCTCGAGGACATAAAGACTGTGGCTCCTTTTTTTAAGGGCAGACTCGAGGGCGGCCTGGTCGTGTCGTGGCGCAAGGTCTATTTTTCGCCATCCTGCATAAAATGCAGTGCGGCCGCTATCGATATAGACACGGTCTGATGGTGTCGTGTCCGCCTTCAACCAGAATCCGGCCTCGCGGTAATGGGATTTCGTGTCATGCAACGAAACGACATTGGCCAGCATGAGGAATCCGGCGCAGACGAGAGTGGGAGTTTTTAGGCGGGGGTGGTCAGAAATCATTCGCCAGAGACAAAAGCCCACCATGGGCGTCAAGAAAAATAGAGTGAGTCCGACATAGCGGCCGGCCAGAAAGTGTAGATCGGTAACAAAAACGCCCAGGAACAGCAGGGTAATGATCCAACCCCATGAGAAAAGGCCGAAAGATGGACGAGGCGCTGACCGCGCGTAGGTTAGGATGAAATACGCTAA
>CAYUYI010000330.1:0-3182 GCA_964448995.1 uncultured Propionivibrio sp.
CGACATTCTGCCCACCCCGCTCTTGCGTTATCTGGTGGTAGGCGATACGGAGATGGCCCAGAAGCTGGGTTGTCTGGAACTTGATGAGGAGGATCTGGCGTTGTGCACCTATGTCTGTGCAGGCAAGTATGAATACGGTCCCATTTTGCGGGATGTCCTGACCCGCATTGAGAAGGAGGGCTGACATGGGGTTGCGTGAATTGCTCGACAGGATCGGCCATCTTGTCGAAAAAGGTGGCAAGTATGAAAAATTTCATTCCATCTATGAGGCTATCGACACCTTCTATTACCGTCCGTCAAGCGTAACCAAGACGACGGCCCATGTGCGTGACGGCATCGATCTCAAGCGCATGATGGTTGCCGTTTGGGTCTGCACCTTCCCGGTGATTTTCTTCGGCATGTGGAATATTGGTTACCAGGCCAACAAGGCTTTTGCGGCCAGCCCGGAACTGCTGGCAGCGCAGGACAACTGGCGCATGGCATTGATACGCATGCTGGCTGGTTTTGACTCCGCCAGCATCTGGGACAACCTGCTTCAGGGGGCAACCTGGTTCCTGCCGATCTACCTGGTGACCTTTGTGGTCGGCATCGCCTGGGAAATGCTCTTCGCTTCGGTGCGCAAGCACGAGGTTAACGAAGGCTTCTTTGTCACGTCTGTGCTTTTCGCGCTGACCATGCCGCCTTCAATCCCGCTCTGGCAGGTGGCGCTGGGAATCAGTTTCGGTGTGGTGATTGCCAAGGAAGTTTTCGGCGGTACTGGCAAAAACTTCCTGAACCCGGCGTTGGCAGGTCGTGCTTTCCTCTATTTCGCCTACCCGGCCCAGAGCTCCGGCGACGCCGTCTGGACGGTGGTCGATGGTTATACGATGGCAACGCCGCTCGGCAATGCCGCGGGTGGCGGCATCGAGGCGATTGTCGGAAACGGCGTGAGCTGGATGAGCGCTTTTCTCGGCACCATCCCCGGATCCATCGGAGAAACCAGCACCTTGATCATCCTGGTCATGGGATGCATCCTGATGATTTCAAAGATCGCCTCGTGGCGGATCGTCAGCGGTGTCCTCTTCGGCATGATCGCCATGAGTTTATTGCTCAATATCATCGGGTCGAAGACCAATCCGATGTTCGCCATGCCTTGGTACTGGCATCTCGTTCTGGGTGGGTTTGCTTTCGGCATGGTGTACATGGCGACCGACCCCGTCTCTGCCGCCATGACCAATACCGGAAAGTACCTCTTCGGCGCACTGATTGGCGTCATGACGGTTTTAGTCCGGGTCGTCAACCCCGCGTTTCCGGAAGGCATGATGCTGGCGATCCTGTTCGGAAATCTCTGTGCCCCGCTCATCGACTTTTTTGTGATTCAGGCCAATGTCAAAAGGAGGCTGCGGCGCAATGTCCACTAAACATGAATCGACCACACGCACGCTGCTGGTTGCGCTGGTCGTCAGCCTTGTCAGTTCGGTGTTCGTTGCGGGATCGGCGGTCTTGCTCAAACCGATCCAGATGGAGAACCGCCTGGTCGACAAACAGCGGAACATTCTGACGATTGCCGGTATCGGCAAACCCGATCTTTCCACCAGGGAAGTGCAGGATCTTTTTGCCTCACGTATCAAGGCGCGTGTCGTTGATCTGCAAACCGGCGAATACGTGGACGAGTTCGATCCGCTGACGTTCGACCCGCTCAAAGCAGCCCGTGATCCGAAGCTCTCGACGGCGCTGCCAATGACTCAGGATATTGCTCTGATCAAGCGGCGCGAGCGTTACGCCACGGTGTATATGGTGGAGCGGGATGGCAAGCTGGAATCGCTGATCCTGCCTGTACGCGGTTACGGCCTGTGGTCCACGCTGTTCGGATTCATGGCGGTCAAGAGTGACCTGAATACCGTCATTGGTTTCGGTTTCTATCAGCATGCGGAGACCCCTGGCCTTGGCGGCGAGGTCGACAACCCGAAATGGTTAGCCCTATGGCCGGGGAAGGCGCTTTTTGACACTGCCGGAAAACCTGCCATCCATGTCGTCAAGGGAAATGTCGACCCGTCGAACCCCAACGCGGCCTATCAGGTTGACGCACTCGCCGGCGCAACACTCACCAGCAACGGCGTCGATCGATTGCTTCAATTCTGGCTTGGCGAGCAGGGCTTTGGCTCTTATCTTGCCAAATTGCGCGCCCGGGGAGCCTGACCATGTCACAGCCAACCATGAAAGAAGTTTTGTTCAACCCGATCCTTGCCAACAATCCGATCGCACTTCAGATACTTGGCATCTGCTCGGCGCTGGCCGTCACCTCCAACCTCAACACCGCGTTGGTGATGTCAATCGCCCTGACGCTGGTCACGGCGTTCTCCAACCTGTTCATTTCGATGATCCGGCAGCAGATTCCGAGCTCGATCCGCATGATTGTGCAAATGGTCATCATCGCATCGCTGGTCATTCTCGTTGATCAGATTTTGCGGGCCTATGCCTTCAATGTCGCCAAACAATTGTCGGTATTCGTCGGTCTGATCATCACCAACTGCATCGTGATGGGACGCGCGGAAGGTTTCGCCATGCAGAACCCGCCGCTGCTGTCCTTCCTGGACGGGATTGGTAACGGACTGGGTTACAGCGCGATGCTCATTCTGCTCGGCGTGATCCGGGAACTATTCGGCGCCGGCAAACTGTTTGGCATTGACATCATTCCCTTGGCTAAAGATGGCGGCTGGTACGAACCCAATGGATTGTTGCTGCTTCCTCCTTCTGCATTTTTCCTGATCGGATTGATCATCTGGGCATTGCGCCAATGGAAGAAGAAACAGATTGAGCCAGCCGTGTTTACGCTGGCCCCCCAGGTCAGCGACAAGGAAGGAATCTGAGATGGAGCATTTGATTAGTCTTTTCGTCCGCGCCATCTTCATTGAGAACATGGCACTGTCTTTCTTCCTGGGCATGTGCTCCTTCATTGCCATCTCGAAGAAGGTTGAGACGGCCATCAGCCTGGGAATTGCCGTCGTTGTCGTGCAGACCATTACCGTCCCCGCCAACAACCTAATGTACACGTGGTTGCTGCGCGATGGGGCGCTCGCCTGGGCCGGGTTTCCGGACATGGATCTGTCCTACCTCGGCCTGCTCTCATACATCGGCGTGATTGCCGCCATTGTCCAGATCCTGGAAATGCTGCTCGACAAGTACATGCCAAGCCTGTATCA
>CAYUYI010000331.1:0-3168 GCA_964448995.1 uncultured Propionivibrio sp.
AGAACGGCAAGAAGAGCAAGGGCCGCGACATCGCCGAGGTCGTCACCATCGGCCCACCGCTGATGATGCGCGCGGTCAGCGATCTGACCAAACCCTACGGCGTCAAGACCGTTGCCAGCCTCAACTCGATCATGGTCGACGCCACCGGCATGTGTGGCGCCTGCATGGTTCCCGTCACCATCGACGGCAAGATGGTGCGCAAGCACGCCTGCGTCGACGGGCCGGAAATCGAGGCGCACATCATCGACTGGGACAAGTTCCTGCCGCGCTTCGGCCTCTTCAAGCCGCAGGAACAGGCCAGCAAGGTGAAGCACGGCTTCGCCTGACCTGGCGCCAGACAGCAACTTCGGGGCAGCTTCGGCTGCCCCTTTTTTTCGCCGGCAGCCGGGCGTGCCATAACGATTGCCGTCCGGTGGATGGCGCGCTACGATGCCTGAATCATGACAGGCGAGACCGAGGAGAACACCATGGGTGAAATGCAATTCAGCAAGAATTTCAACGACCTGTCCCAGCAACACGGCGTGGCGTCGGGGTTCCAGTTCGAATTCTATTGCGAACGCTGCGGCGACACGTGGCGCAGCGAATTCGTTCCCTTCCGCAGTGGCCAGGCGGCGGGCTGGATCGGCAAGGCGGCTGGTTTCTTCGGTGGCGCGCTGGGCGGCGCCGGATCGGCCGTCGAAGGCTTGGCGCAGGCGGGGTGGGGCGAAGCCCGCGACACCGCGTTCAAGGACGCCGTCGAACAGGCCAAAAGGCATTTCCATCGCTGCGCCAAGTGCTCCGGCTATTTTTGCGATCGCTGCTGGAATGCCGGCAAGGGGCTCTGTCTCAATTGCGCCCCGGATGTCGAATCGGCGATCGAAGCTGCCCGTGCCCAAGGTGAAATCGAAGGGGCAGTCGAAGCCGCCACCGACGAAGGGCGCGCGCGAGGCAAACAGGCAACCATCGTCAAGGATCGGCAGCTCGTCTGCCCGGACTGCGGCGCGGAAACGCACGGCGCGAAATTCTGCCCGCAATGCGGCAAGAAACTTGCCGTCAAGCGTTTCTGTACCGACTGCGGCGCCGAAGCCAGTTCCGAGGCGAAATTCTGTCCCGAATGCGGTAAATCAATGCAGGGATAGCTGCTGTATCGGCGCGTGGGTTAGCGCAGAGACGGTGTTCTTTCCTCCGCTGGCCCGTAAAAACAGGGCACAGCGGGTGCTCTTTGCCGCAATCGGCAGACACCTCGAGCGAGGCGTCAGACTGTTTCGTCAGGGAGCGCCAGCGACCAGCATTCGTGGTCACCGCCGCGCTCGACAAGTTGTGCCGGGCTCCCAGGCAGGGGGGTTTCCATCTGGGCGTCCACCAGCCGAACGGCCCGCGTCTGCGGATTCAACCCCGGCGGCAGCATCACGCGCCGCTCCCCGCCCGGTCCGGTATGCAGCAACCCCGGAGAGCGCACCGTTTTGCCGAACGTCCCGTCCCATTGCACGGCAATGACCGGCTGCAGGTTGCTCGCTTCCAGAGCGGCTGTCAGCGACACATCGCGGCCGTGCGCGGAAAGACGAGAGGTCGTTGCCAGAAGCCACGGCGATTTCGGCGCCATCCTGAGCGCCAGGATATGGCGCAGCGCCATGCGCGTCCCCTCCGCGTCCGCATGCCGGCGCAGATCGATGGTGCCGCCCGCATGACGTTCGATGCGCCAGGCTTCGCACGGGACCATCTGATCCCGGCTCGGATCGACCACATGGCCAAAAACGGCAAGCTGATCGGTTCGCACGCGGCCGACATAGGTCGTCGTCGGCGAAGGCTCGGCAAGATTGCGCCCGCCGAGTTGCCGATAGATGTTGTCGATACCCCACACAACCTCGACATCGCCACTTTCTCCCGCCGGACGCGGCACTGACGATGCCGGCATGCGCAAGTGATCCGACAGTATTTCCAGCAGTGTCGCGCACGCCTCGGCCGACAGGTTGTTACCCAGTTTGAGCGATTCGGGTGACTCGCCGGCGTTCAGCGATTCGAGGCGTTTACGCATCTTGCGCAACACCGCATCAAGCACCAGCCAGCGCGGCTGTTCCGCCGGCTTGCAATTGTCGTGCAGCGCCGTGGTGGCGACCAGATCCAGCGCGGCACAGCAGGATTTGGCACGTGTTTCGGGGAGATCCTGAACGACGACCAGTTCGCGCCAGCGCACCAGCCAGCGCGCGGCGGTGGCAAATTGCGTACGCGTCAAAGCAAAAGAATTGGCAAGATGCAGTAACAACGCCATGCCATATTGTCCGCTGATCGTCGAGGCCGTCGTTTCCCGCGGCAACCCATCCTCGACCGATTCGGCGAGCACACCGAGGCGTTCGGCGCTGGCATAAACGGCATGGAGATCCCGCCAGAACGCGGCGTCGACATCGGTGCCGGCCAGATAGCAGCACCATTGTTCCATGCGCAGACACGTGATTGCACGATGCGCCACCTTGTCCGCCCGGGACAACAGCGTTTCATCACGATCCAGACAGGCGCGCAGGCAGTGCAGATAACCCAGCCGGCAAGCGCGCCAGAGCAGTCGCGCGCCATCGAGAGCGGCCTGTTCGGCCGGCAGCAGGGGCAGGGGCTTGCCGTCGAAACGACGCTGGCACTCCCCGCTGACGGCAAAGACTGCCTTGCGCAACACTTCCAATACTTTGAAGCGCTCGCGCGGCGGCACAGTAAAAGTATTGAAGGCTGACAGCTGGGCCACCAGCGCATCCAGCATCGCGGTCACGTTCGCCTGCGGCTGGCCGGCCAGCCAAGCGGCTGCACCGGCGGCATCGTGAAAGGCCGCGCGATTGACCGTTTGTGTTTCCGGCAGGGAAAACCAGGTCATGAAGACCCTCCTGAAAAGACAAAGACGCCTGCACGGCGTCTTTTCACTTCAGAGCGGGACGGCCATGCCACCGGAATCCTAACGGATTCCGGCAACAAAGGCACGCGTTATTCCCGGTTCTTACTTGTTCGGGTCTTCGCAGAGTTCCATCAGAACGCCGGCGGTCGACTTCGGATGCAGGAAGGCGATGTTCAGGCCTTCGGCGCCCTTGCGCGGGGCCTTGTCGATCAGCTGCACGCCGCTGGCGGCCAGCTCGTCCAGATTGGCTTGCAGGCCAGGTGCGCAGAAAGCGATGTGCTGGACGCCCTCACCCTTCTTCTCGATGAACTTGC
>CAYUYI010000332.1:0-3163 GCA_964448995.1 uncultured Propionivibrio sp.
GGCGCATAGCGTCAAGGACCGCATCGGCGAAGCCATGATCACCGCCGCGGAAAAAGCCGGCCAGATCAAGCCCGACACCATCCTGGTCGAACCGACCAGCGGCAATACCGGAATCGCGCTGGCGATGGTTGCCGCCGCCCGTGGCTACAAGTTGGTGCTGACCATGCCGGAAACGATGAGCAAGGAGCGCCGCGCCCTGCTGCGCGCCTTTGGCGCCGAACTGATCCTGACGCCTGGCCCCGAAGGCATGGGCGGCGCCATCAAGCGGGCCGAGGAGCTGGCCGCGTCCGATCCGCGCTATCTCTTGTTGCAACAGTTCAAGAACCCGGCGAACCCGGAAGTTCACCGCAAGACAACCGCCGAAGAAATCTGGCGCGATACCGATGGCCAGGTTGATATCCTGATTTCCGGGGTCGGCACCGGCGGCACGATCACCGGCGTCGGAGAAATTCTCAAAGCACGCAAACCCTCGTTTAAGGCCATCGCCGTCGAGCCGGACGCTTCGCCCGTCCTTTCGGGCGGACCGAAAGGGCCGCATCCCATCCAGGGGATTGGCGCCGGCTTCGTACCGGACGTGCTGAACGTCAAGATCTACGACGAAATCGTTCGCGTCAAGGCGGACGATGCGCTGGAAACGGCGCGCCGGGCGGCGCGTGAGGAAGGGCTGCTGGTCGGCATCTCATCCGGTGCGGCGCTGTGGGCGGCGATCCAGGTGGCCAAGCGTCCGGAAAATGCCGGCAAGCTGATCGTCGTTATCATCCCATCGTTTGGCGAGCGCTATCTGAGTACCGCGCTCTTCGCCGGATTGGTCGACTGATCGATAACATGCCGCGATGCCGCCATGTTGTTACGCGTTGGCGGCGTTTCTGGTATCCTTCCGGCGTCAAAACGGCGGTCGAGATGCGCTGAAAGCCATTGAGCGGGTTATCCGTGGCGCGCAGGCTGGCTGGAACCGTTTTTTCCCGCCACGATTTGCACGAGTTTTGCACAAATTGCACAAGGCGAACGCAAGTTCGCCTTTTTTGTTACATACACTGATTGAGCACAGGCTACCACCATGTTCGACGCCGTAAGAAACAACCAACGCATTGTCCAGATCTTTCTGGGACTGATCACGCTACCGTTCGCCTTTTGGGGCGTCGATTCCTATGTCCGGAATTCCGGCGCGGGAAATGACGTCGCCAGCATCGGCGATTCCAGGGTTACCGTTCAGCAGTTCGATCAGGCGCTGCGCGAGCGTCAGGATCAGATGCGCCAGGCGATGGGGGCTAGCTTCAAACCGGAGATGATCAATTCGCCGGAAGCGCGTCTGAGCGTGCTCAACTCGCTGATCGACCAGCAACTGCTGATGCTTGAATCGAGCAAGAACCGGCTGGTTGTCACTGACGGGGCTTTGCGTGATGTCATCGGCAGCATTCCTTCATTGCAGGAAGACGGCAAGTTCTCGATGGAGAAATATGAACGTGCGCTGCGCGCACAAGGGATGTCGCAACCGCAGTTCGAAGCGAAGTTGAGGCAAGACCTGACGCTGCGGCAGCTGATGGGGACGATCAGTGATTCGGCCTTTGTTTCGCAAGCTCAGGCAACGACGATCCTGAACCTGCAACTCGAAGAGCGGCAATATAGCGAATTCCGCATCGCGCCCGAGCAATATGCCGACAAGGTGAAAGTCGATGCAGATGCCGTGAAGAAGTTCTACGACCAGAATCAGGCGCAGTTCGAAATTCCCGAACAGGTCAAGGTTGAATACGTGATTCTGTCACTCGATTCGATGCTCTCGCAGATTTCTGTCAGCGATGCTGAAATCAAGGCGCGGTTTGAGGGTCACAAGGACAAGTATCAGCAACCGGAAGAGCGTCGCGCCAGCCACATCCTGATTCTGGCCAAGACCGAGGGCGAGAAGGCCGCTGCCAAGGCGAAGGCTGAGGAAGTGCTCAAGGAAGTGCGCAAGACACCGGCCAAGTTTGCCGATCTCGCCAAACAATACTCGCAGGATCCCGGCTCAGCGAAGAGCGGTGGCGACCTTGGTTATTTCGGACGCGGCATGATGGTCAAGGCTTTTGAGGAAGCCGTCTTCAAGCAGAAGGAAGGCGAGATTTCCGATGTGCTCGAATCGGAATTCGGCTATCACATCATCAAGCTGACCGGTATCAAGACGGCCAAGGTGAAATCACTCGACGAAGTTCGCGCAGATATTGTCAGCGAACTCAAACGTGAGGCGGCGACACGAAAATTTGCCGAATCGGCAGAGGCATTCAACAACACCGTCTACGAGCAATCGGACAGCCTGCAACCCGCGGCCGAGAAGTTCAAGCTCAAAATCCAGCAAAGCGGCTGGTTGAAGAAGAACCCCGATCAGCGTGAAGCCGCTGCATTGGGGCCGTTGGCGAACGAAAAGATTCTTGCTTCGCTGTTCTCCGAGGATGCGGTGAAAAACAAGCGCAATATCGAGGCTTATGAAATTGCACCGAACACCTTGCTGTCGGCGCGTGTCGTCGAGCATGTCGCAGCGTCGACCAGGCCGCTTGAATCGGTCAAGAATGATATCGAGAAGCTGCTGAAGGCGCAGGAAGCGGCAACGCTGGCCAAGAATACTGGCGAGTCACGGCTCGAAGAATTGAAGAAGGGCGGTGACGACAAGCTGGCCTGGTCGTCGCTCAAGAGCGCTTCCCGCATGCAATCCCGCGATTTGCCGCCAGCCGCTGTGCGCGCTGTTTTCAAGGCCGAGGTCCAGAAATTGCCCGCTTACGCGGGGGCCAGCGTCGGTGGTGCCTATGTGCTCTACAAGATTGTCAAAGTCAACGCTCCGGAGAAACTGGACGAAAGCCGGCGCAATGCATTGCAGAACGAATACGCACACATTCTGGCGCAGGAAGAGTTGTCGGCATACCTCAATGCCCTGCGTGCACGTTACAAGATTGATATCAACAAGGCTGCGCTGGAGAGTCGTGAACGCTGAGCGGCGATCTGTCTCGGGCGGGTTGGAAGCAATTTTCCAACAGAATTAGGCATTGATTGATCCGGTCGCGACAGGCTCAAATTTGTTGTTTCAGCGACGGTGCATGCCGCAAGTTCGTGTCCGGAGGCCGCCGTCCGCTTGAATGATCTCGACCGTGACGGGCTTCCGGGGGGCTGTGAAATCCACCTTGCGCCATGCTGGATG
>CAYUYI010000333.1:0-1346 GCA_964448995.1 uncultured Propionivibrio sp.
GTTGGCGAGGGCCGTCACGGGGCGATCCGCCCAGCACACCCGTCGGAAAGGCGCATGGTCATTGGCTTTCCGCCCGCCACCGGGCTGAAAGGCAATCAGGACGCGCCTTTCCGCGTTTCTTGCCACACGGTGGATTCGCCCGCTTGACCCGATCACGGCTTCACGCTTCAGGCTCGTTCTTTTTGACCCGAAGGCGCCCGATCATGAACCATCCCCGAACCGTCGTCAGCCACCTCATGCAATTGGATGCCGCGCCCAACGAGGTTTTTCCCCTGCTTTGCCCGGTACGCGAATACGAGTGGATCGAGGGCTGGGTCTGCGAAATGATCTATAGCGCCACCGGCAAGGCCGAGGCCGGCGCGGTGTTTCGCACGGCGTTCGCGGCGGATGGCCCGCCCGACACGTGGGTCATCAGCCACTACGCGCCGCCGCACGCGATCGAGTTCGTGCGAGTGAATCCGCTCCGCGCCATCCACTACGCCATTCATCTCGAGGACGAGGCGCCGGGGCAGAGCCGCTGGCGCTGGACGCAAACGTTGACCGGCCTCAACCCGGCGGGCGATGCGCAGGTCGCCGCCGTCGATGCCACCGCTTTTGCACAAAAGATCAACGGGCTGGCAACCAAGCTGGCGCATTTTCTCGCCACCGGCAAGGCGCTCCGCGATAATGCGACATCACCCGCTGACGCTGCCACCCGATGAGCCGCCCCCTCACCATTTCCGCCCTCGCCCGCCGCTTTGGCCTGAGCCGCAGCGCGCTGCTGCATTACGACCGCATCGGCCTGCTTTCACCCAGCGGACGCTCGCTGGCCGGTTACCGCTGCTACAGCGAGGCCGACGCGAACCGCCTGCGCGCCATCCAGACCTTCCGCCAGGCGGGGGTGCCGCTGGCCGGCATCCGCGCGCTGCTCGACGAACCGGCGACGGCCACGCGGTCGGTGCTGCACGCCCATCTGGAAGACTTGGCCGGGCGCATCGCCGAACTGCAGGCGCAGCAGCAGCGCGTGCTCGCCTTGCTGGGCAGCGAGGGCTTGCCGGCCACGCCACGCCTGCTCACGCGCGAGGCGATGGTGGCGATTTTCCGCGCCGCCGGGCTCGACGACGACGGCATGGACCGCTTGCACGCGCAGTTCGAGCAGACCGACCCGGCCGCACACCAGCGCTTTCTTGAGTCGCTTGGGCTGGATGCCGGGCACATCGCGCGCGTTCGCAGCCAGTCGCGCTAACACTTGGCGCGAGAGAAGCGCTCGCCGCCCGTGCCGGGCGATAATTTTGCGCGCATAATTCGGCCAAGAAACCCGCACACCCCGGAGAGCCGCCATGAAAGCCCTGATCGTTGAACCCTCG
>CAYUYI010000333.1:1446-3152 GCA_964448995.1 uncultured Propionivibrio sp.
AGAAACCCGCACACCCCGGAGAGCCGCCATGAAAGCCCTGATCGTTGAACCCTCGCGCATGATCCGCAACATCTTCGTTGCGCTGTTCTCGAAGAACAATGTGCAATCGGTCGGCGTCACCACCGGCGCGGAAGCGCTCGCCGAGCTGGAACGCGGGCCGGTGGACTTCCTCAGTTTTTCGATGCAGTTGGGCGACATGACCGGCCTCGACTTCTACGCCAAGGCCAAGGAACGCGGCCTGATCGGCCAGCACCCGTCGGTCATGCTCACGGGTTCGCAGGAAGCCATCAATGCCCAGGCGCTGGCGCTCGGCGTGACCGAATGTTTTTCAAAGAGTGAGCCGGCCGTCTTCGAAGATTTCGTCAATCGCTGGATCGCCACGACGCATTCGAGCTTGAGCGGCAACGTGCTGCTGGTCGAAGACAGCGCCGCCCAGGCGGCCCATCTCGGGCGCCTGCTCGCCGGCCTCGGCCTCAAAACCACGCAGGCCGCCAGCGGCGAAACGGCGCTGGCACTCATCACGCAGCAGTCCTTCGACCTGGTGCTGGTGGATTACATGCTCGAAGGTTCGATGACCGGCCTCAATGTCATCCGCCAGATCCGCGCGCTGCCGGGGCGCGCCGGCAAGCTCCCGATCCTCGCCATTTCGGGCTTCGACGACACGGCGCGGCGCATCGAGATGCTGCGCTCGGGCGCCAACGATTTCGTGCCCAAACCGGTCGTGCCGGAAGAATTTCAGGTCCGCGTCAGCAACCTGATTCAGCTGCGCCACGCGCTCGACTTCCTCGAAGAACAGCACCGGATTCTTTATGAAATGGCCATGCGTGATCGCCTGACCTCGGTCTACAACCGGCATTTCATCACCGAGCGCATGCAGACGCTGGTGCCCGAAGCGCGCGCGGCACGGCGGCCGCTCAGCCTGATCGTGCTCGACGTCGATCACTTCAAGCGCATCAACGACATGCACGGCCATGCGATGGGCGATTCCGTGCTCGTGGCCGTGGCCACCGCCATCGGCGAAGCGGTGGGCGAAGCCGGCATCGTGGCGCGCATCGGGGGCGAGGAGTTTCTCGTTGTACTGCCGGATTGCGATGAGTTTTCGGCCACGGCCAAGGCGGAAACGCTGCGCGAGATCATCGAGGATCTTTCCCCTTCGGGTCTGCCAGTCACCGCCAGTTTCGGCGTCGCGCAGTTGCGCACCGATGACAGCTACGACAGCATTTTCAATCGCGCCGACATGGCGATGTACGAAGCCAAACGTGCCGGTCGAAACTGCGTGGTGAACGCCGAATAGGCGCGCGAGTTCAACCGGGCGCAAACATCTGCACGCGATTGCGGCCGTCGCGCTTGGCCGCATAGAGGGCTTCGTCCGCCTGCGCCAGGAGTGCATCGAGACTGCAATCCCCCGGGCCGTCGAGGCTCGCTACGCCGATCGACAGCGTAAAGTGCAGAGGCCGGCCATCCTCGCACGCGATTTCCATTTTCTCGACCTGTTGCCGCACCCGCTCGGCTACCTCCAGGGCGCGGCCGGCCTCGGTTTCCGGCAGCATGGCGGCGAATTCCTCGCCGCCCAGCCGGCCGACAAAATCGGAATTGCGCAGCATCGGCGGGAAATGTTGGCCGACCGTTTGCAGCACCGTGTCGCCGACTTGATGCCCGTAGGTATCGTTGATCTTTTTGAAGTGGTCGATGTCCATCATCAGCAC
>CAYUYI010000334.1:0-3148 GCA_964448995.1 uncultured Propionivibrio sp.
ACGAGGCTTGGGGGCGTAAACGCAAAACGCGGACCATGTCCGCGTTTTCATGAAATCCTGGTCGGGGTGAGAGGATTCGAACCTCCGACTCCTACGTCCCGAACGTAGTACTCTACCAGGCTGAGCTACACCCCGACGACTGCCGCGTTAATAAGTCCTCGCAACAGCAAAGGCTGACAAGTCTAACAGAGATTCTTTGTAGAGGGAAGCCGGCAGCACCGTTTCAATCGCTTTCCGCGCAAATTCAGCCTCGACAGCGGCCTGACGCAAGGTGTAATCGAGTGCGCCAGTCGCCCGAATCGCCTGCAGTACAGCCGGAAAATCGTCACGCCCCCCCGTCTCGATCGCACGCCGTACGCAGTCCGCTTGCGCCGGAGACCCCTGCTGCATGACATGGATCAGCGGCAACGTTGGCTTGCCTTCCGCCAGATCATCGCCGAGATGCTTGCCCGTCTCGGCCTCGGCGCCGGAATAATCGAGCACATCATCCACCAGCTGGAAGGCCGTGCCCAGATGCATGCCATAGTCGGCGAGACCGCGCTCGATGTCAGCCGACCCACCGCCGATCAGCGCTCCCAGACGCGCGGCCGCCTCAAACAGCTTGGCCGTCTTGAAGTGGATGACCTGCAGATAACGGGCCTCATCAACGTCGGCATCGTGACAGTTCATCAACTGCAACACCTCGCCTTCGGCAATGACATTGGTCGCGTCGGAAAGCACCTGCATCACGCGCAGGTCGCCCACCTCGACCATCATCTGAAAGGCGCGCGAGTAGAGAAAGTCGCCCACCAGCACGCTGGCGGCATTGCCAAACAGCGCATTTGCCGTCTCACGCCCACGCCGCAAGCTCGACTCGTCGACCACATCATCATGCAGCAGCGTCGCCGTGTGGATGAATTCGATGACCGCGGCCAGGTCGTGATGGTGGGTGCCGCGATATCCGAGCGCACCGGCCGCCAACAACACCAGCGCCGGGCGCAAGCGCTTGCCCCCGCTCTGGATGATATATTCGGCGACCTGCCGCACCAGAGCCACCTCCGAATGCAGTCGCGCGCGAATCACCGCATCCACGGACTGCATGTCCTGACCAATCAGGCGATAGAGAGGCTCGAGTTTCAATGGGCGGTGCCTTGTGGGAAACCGGCGCATCTTAGGGGGGTGGCGCGGCCCCGTCAAGCCGGGGCACATGCACAAACCTCCGTGGCAACCGGAAGCCTTTGACTTGGTGAGAAAAATACGTATAATGCGCGGTTCTTTGCAGTACTTTTTCACCGTTCTTTTTGGAGTCCAACATGTACGCGGTCATAAAAACCGGTGGCAAGCAGTATCGCGTTGCCGCTGGCGAAAAACTGAAAATAGAACAGATACCGGCAGAAGTTGGCGCAGAAATCACGCTCGACCAGATCCTCATGGTCGGCGAGGGCGAAACCGTGAAAATCGGCGCGCCTTTGCTGGCAGGAGCGACGGTCAAGGCGACTGTGCTTTCGCAAGGCCGTCACGACAAGGTCAAGATCTTCAAGATGCGTCGTCGCAAGCATTACCAGAAGCATCAAGGCCACCGTCAAAACTACACTGAAATCCGTATTGACGGCATTTCGGCCTAACGGAAAGGAAACTGACTCATGGCACACAAAAAAGCAGGCGGCAGTTCGCGTAACGGCCGCGACTCGGAATCGAAACGCCTTGGCGTCAAGCGCTATGGCGGCGAGCAAGTGCTGGCTGGCAACATCATCGTGCGTCAGCGTGGCACCGAATTCCACCCCGGCGTCAACGTCGGCCTCGGCAAGGATCACACGCTCTTCGCGCTGATCGACGGCCAGGTGCAATTCACCATCAAGGGCCCGAAGCGTCAGCGCACGGTGAGCATCGTCGCCGCCGCCTGAACTGTCTTCCGGTAAGATTCGAAGCCCTATCCTTGCGATAGGGCTTTTTCGTTTATTCGCCAGGAACTCCTCATGAAATTCATCGACGAAGCCAAAATTTATATCGCGGCCGGCGACGGCGGCAACGGCATCGTCTCGTTCCGGCGCGAAAAATACGAACCGGAAGGCGGCCCCAACGGGGGTGACGGCGGGCGTGGCGGCAGCGTTTACGTCCTCGCCGACCGCAACCTCAACACCCTGATCGAATACCGTTACACCCGCAAGTTCCTTGCCCAGCGCGGCGAGAACGGCGGCTCCAGCGACTGCTACGGCAAGGGTGGCGACGATATCACCCTGCATGTGCCGGTCGGCACCGTCATCACCGACGAGAATACCCAAGCCGTCATCGCCGATCTCGATGTCGATGGCAAAAAGATCCTGATCGCCAAAGGTGGCAAGGGCGGGCTCGGCAACATCCATTTCAAGTCCAGTACCAACCGCGCACCGCGCCAATGCACCAAAGGCGAACCGGGCGAGGAACGCGACCTGCGCCTCGAACTGCGCGTGCTGGCCGACGTCGGCCTGCTCGGCCTGCCCAATGCCGGCAAAAGCACCTTCATCCGATCCGTCTCGGCGGCGCGCCCGAAAGTCGCCGACTACCCGTTCACCACGATGCACCCCAACCTCGGTGTCGTGCGCACCAGCGAGAACAAGAGCTTCGTCATCGCCGACATTCCCGGCCTGATCGAAGGCGCGGCCGAAGGCGCCGGGCTGGGCATCCGCTTTCTCAAACACCTGGCGCGCACCCGCGTCTTGCTGCACATCGTCGACCTCGCCCCGCCCGACCCGGACGCCGATCCGGTTCACGACGCCCGGGCCATCGTGCACGAACTCGAAAAATACAGCCCGGAACTGGCCGCCAAACCGCGCTGGCTGGTGCTCAACAAGCTTGATCTGATTCCGGAGGACGAGCGCGCAAGCCGCATTCAGGCGTTTCTCGCCGCCTACGGGCACCCGGATGCGCCGCATTTCTGCATCAGCGCCATCAGCGGCGATGGCTGCCGGACGCTGACCTACGCCCTGCAAGCAGCGCTCGACACACTGGCACCACCGCCCCCCGCCAGGGACGAGGCGCTCGACGCCCATTTTCCCGACGCCACGGAATTTCCCGACAGCACAGACCGCTGACTGCCATGACCCCGACCCGCCTCGCCCACGCCAAACGTCTCGTCATCAAGGTCGGCTCGGCGCTCGTCACCAACAACGGCACGGGCCTCGACCTCAAC
>CAYUYI010000335.1:0-3137 GCA_964448995.1 uncultured Propionivibrio sp.
TTCGGCCCTGCGCATGGGTTTGCACCAACGTCGCGACTGATCAGCCGCACCGATGATCTGCCGGTTGGACAACGCCAATGTTACGATCGTGCCGGCATTCTGCCCGACGCGTCGGCAAGTTTCTGCCGGTGCAGCGCATAGACCCGCATTGCCGCACGGAGGTTCCAGCCCAGCGTCACTTGCGCCACGATCAGCGCCACACCGGCGGGATACGCCAGCCATTGCGGCCATAAAACAGCCAGCACCAGCAGCAGACAGGCCAGGAAATGCAGCCACATCTGCCGGGTCATGGCGCGTTCTTCGATGATTTTTTTCATGTTCGGCGCCATCATCTTGCCGCTTCCAAGATTTTGCAGATGAAGCCAGATGAGAAAAGGGACGATTTTGTACAGCATGCCGGTAATCACCGACACGAAGCCGCCAAACAGCACCAGTACCCCCATCATCAACGGCCAACCCGGCCACTCCCCTACTTCGGGGATCGTCATCGCCGCGCCCCAGACACTCGCAGCAACCAGCGTACTGAACATGGCCCCGCGCCAAAGATGCTGCGTCGCGTCGAAGCGCGGACGTTTGCTTTTTGTCTGCAAACGCAAGGTGGCGAGCGCAAACGCCACCGGCGCACCAAGTACGGGGATGCCGGCCAATTCCGCCGCCAGGCCAGGCCAGAACCTCTCGACCACACTCCAGAGCGTGACGACGATCAGCGCGAAAACCAGAAACCCGCGCCCGAACCGTCGCGGATAGTCCGGCGTCAGCTGGAACATCGGCACGACGACATAGGCAACCGCCGCCAACAGCACGAGCCCCCAGCCCACAAAACCCCAGCCGAGATGAATATCGGCAACCTGCAGCAACGGGAGTTCAATTGAGCCGCCGATCGCCAGCGACATCAGGACACCGAGCGCGACAGTCACCCCCAACCCCATCAATGACAGCTTAAGGCCCGAAATGGTCGGACTTGTCGACGGCACACCCAGCAACGCGTGCGCCGCCGCTGTAATAAACACGATCGTTCCCGCGCCCAGAAAAATGGAAGCCGCACCGAACCAGTACGGATCGAAGCGAAGGAAGGCCACCGCAAGAAACAGCGCGCCAAAACTCATCGCCAGATGCACGACGGCCGACACCAGCAACGGTCTGGCCAGATTGGCGCCGGCCACAACCGGCAGGATCTGCACCAATGCACCGAGCATCACTTGCAGCATGAAACCGACGGTAATGAGATGGGTCAGGGCCAGCGTACCAGGGGTCCAGCGCGAAGCCAGCAATTCCGGCCCCTGCCACGTCAGCAACATGCCGCCGAGAACACCGAATACAGGTGCCGTCAGAAAAAACCGGAACGGCGCAGCGATCGGCGGGGACTGATCATACGAGAGGAGTGCTTGCATCGAGACTGCTCACTTCGCGCTCTTATGCCACATCAGCACTTCCACCGTGCCATCATCCGCATGTGTGGTACGCCAGACGAAACCGTTCAATTCCAAGGCGCGGTACAAGGGGAAAGGCTCACGTCCGAGCACCAGCAACACCGTCTGACCCGGCTCGATTGCATCGAGCGCCTCCATGGTTTTCACGAACGGTTCGGGCGGCTCCAACCCACGCCCGTCAATGACTCGATCAGCAGTCGTTTTCGTCATGGCGCCCCCTGACTATCCGTGCAGCACCTTGCCGATGTCCGGCAACAGGGATGCCTGGGCATCGCCCAACTGTTGATCACACATCGGGTAGAGCACGTTTTCTTCCTTCATGTTGTGCTGTTGCATCATGATCAGCAACGTCTCGGCATACCCCGAATAGTCCTCAGCATCACGCGCTTCGAGTGCGGCACGCGACGCCCCGATCAGTTCACGCATCTGGGCGTGCTCGTTGCGCATGACCTGTGTCGGCCCCATCCGCATGCCCGTCCGGTTTTCAAAAGCCGGGAACAGGAGGTCTTCTTCGGCCTTGAAGTGGGCGAGCATCGCCCGCTCGTACTTCAGAAATGCGCCATCCGCCACGGCCCATGCCTGTTGGCTCACCGCCGTCTCGACGGCAGCAAAGAGCACATCGCATTGGCGATGATCGTCGCTCATGGTTTCACGAAATGTCGTCATGATTTTCCTTTCCTCATACAAGTGGCCACAGGGTGTCGCAATTTGCGAGGGAGCACATTGACCAAGATCAAATACGACGCACCCAAGCCTCTCAGACGGGGCAGTCAATCGGCGCTGCATCCCTTTGTCGTTTCCCGAAAAACCGGTCTATAGTGAAAGCACAAGAAAGGAGTTGTCATGTTCAAACACATTCTCATCCCAACCGACGGGTCACCGCTGTCACAGGAAACCGTCAAGCGTGCCGTCTCCTTCGCCAAAGAAATTGGCGCCAAGGTCACTGTCTTTTATGCAAAACCTGATTTTCCCGAATGTTTCTTCGGTGAAGGCGCTTTGGTTGACCCGGGGTCACCTGAGAAGTTCGCCCAGATGGCCGAAGAAGAGGCCCGGCAGATTCTTGATCTTGCTGAAAAATGCTGCCAGAACGCCGGGGTTTCATGCCAGCGACTCTCGGTGGCCAGCGACATTCCTTACGAAGCCATCATTGATGCCGCGACGCAGAACAACTGCGATCTGATTTTCATGTCATCCCATGGACGAAGTGGCATCGGCGCGCTGCTGCTCGGCAGCGAGACCAACAAGGTTCTGACGCACTCAAAAATCCCGGTACTGGTCTATCGCTAGCGATTCGTACTCATTGCCCTCGGCAGCGTTCTCGGGACTGTTCAACAACGCCGATCACGTCGTTGCCGGGGGCTTTCGCGAGTACAGCGGTTCCTCGAAAAGCGTCCGGACCTCGACTTTGAAAATATCCCGGTTATCGGGCACAACATAGAGGATCGGCGTCATCAGTTCCTCGAAAATGCCGCGAAGACTGCGCGCGCCGGTCTTGTATTCGATGGCGATTTCCGCAATCTGTTCGAAAACGCGCTGACCGATGCTCAATTCGACGCCTTCGGCGCGAAAGATCTCGGTGTACTGCTGGTAGATCGAGTTCTTCGGCACGCTCATGATGCGCACCAGCATTTCCTTCGAAAGATTCTGGAAGCTGGCGACGACCGGCAGACGCCCGGTAAATTCGGGGATCAGGCCGAACTCGAAGAG
>CAYUYI010000336.1:0-3133 GCA_964448995.1 uncultured Propionivibrio sp.
TCATGGCGATCCTCGCCAGTGTCTCCTTCATGTCCTGGTACTACATTTTCAACAAATGGTTCACCGTGCGCGAAGCGCGGACGCAGACCGAACAGTTTGAGCGCGATTTCTGGAGTGGCGGCGACCTCAACAGTCTGTACCAGAGTGCTGTCAATAATCGTCATGGTACGGGGAGCATGGAGCGCATTTTCGAGGCGGGATTCCGTGAATTTACCAAGCTGCGCAGTCAGAAGAATCTGGATCCGAAGGATGTGATCGACGGCTCGCGCCGCGCCATGCGCGCGACCTACCAGCGCGAAGTCGACAATATCGACGCGCATCTGGCCTTTCTTGCCTCGGTTGGCTCGGTAAGCCCGTACGTCGGCCTGTTCGGAACGGTCTGGGGCATCATGCATTCGTTCCGTGGGCTGTCCAACGTTGGCCAGGCGACCCTGTCGGCCGTCGCGCCGGGGATTGCCGAAGCGCTGGTGGCTACGGCCATTGGCCTTTTTGCCGCGATTCCTGCTGTGGTCGCCTACAACCGCTTCTCGCACGAAATCGACCGACTGGCCACGCGCTTCGAATCGTTCATGGAAGAGTTCTCCAACATCCTGCAGCGCCAGATGCGCTGAGCCGGAGGAACCATGCGCGAACGTCGCCTGAAAAACGAAATCAACGTCGTCCCTTATATTGACGTGATGCTGGTGCTGCTCGTCATCTTCATGGTGACGGCACCGATGATGACCACCGCCAGCATCGACGTGCCGTCGGTTGGCAAGGCCGCTCAAGCCCCGGCCGAAGCGCTGCAGGTCAATATTCGCGCGGACCAGTCGTTGTCGCTGTCGCTCGCCGGCAAAGCCGAACGGAGCATGACCCGCAGTGAGCTTTCGGCGGCGATTCTCGACGCGCAACGCAAGAACCCGGAACAGCCAGTGCTGATTGTTGGCGACAAGAACGTCAAATATGAAGCCGTCCTCAGCATCATGGACGAGTTGCAACGGCAACAGGTCAAGCGCATCGGCCTGCTGGTTCAGCCGACCGGCAAATAGTCGAGGATCGTCGGGAATCGTCGTGGAGCACTCACTGCCCCCTCAAAACAGCGAGCAGACCAACGTCACCGCGATGGTGTTGTCGGCCACCGTTCACCTTTTGCTGATCGGTGCGCTGTTTTTTGGTGTGCAGTGGCGGAGCCAATCGACTTCCGTTGAAGTCGAAGTCTGGCGGTCGGTGGCCGCCCCCGCGCCGGCGGTCAAGCCGGAGCCTGTTCCCGAACCGCCCAAACCAGAACCGAAACCGGAACCCAAGCCAACGCCGAAGGTTGAGACGCCGCCACCGGTCAAGCCGGACATTGCCGTCAAGGACAAGGAAAAACCCAAGAAAGAAGAACCGAAAAAGCCGGAGCCCAAACCCGAACCCAAACCTGAGCAGAATAAGCCGGAGCCGAAGCGGGAAGCGCCTGATTGGAAAAAAGCGCTGGAGCAGGAACAAAAGCAGTTGCAGCAACAGAAGGCGACGCAAGACCAGATCGCAAGAGCGGCGAATGAAGCCAATCTGATGGCCAGCTTAAAGGCGGAGCAGGCGTCTGCGGCACGGAACCGTGGTCTGGCAGATTATGCATCGAAGATTCGCGGAAAAATCAAAGGCAACATGAACATCACCGGTTTGTCGATTCAAGGCAATCCGGAAGCCGTTTTCAAAGTCACGCAATTGCCATCCGGTGAAGTCCTGAGCGTCAAGCTCAGCAAATCGAGCGGGAATCGGCCGCTTGACGAGGCAATCGAGCGCGCCATCCTGAAGTCATCGCCCCTGCCAAAACCCGACCAGCCAGGGCTGTTCCAGCGTGAACTTGAGCTTAAATACAAGCCACTCGACGAATAAGAACAGCCGAATCACCTTTCGTTACAAACGCGTCAAACTTCGAAGCGCTATAATCCCCCATCTTTTTTCCTGTTGCTTGCGCATCATGCCCAGAATCCTCTCCCGCTTGCGCGCAACCAGTCTGCTGGTCTGTTGCGCTGCTGCTTTTTTGCAGGTACCGGCACATGCCGAGCTGACGATTGAAATTACCGGTGCCGGCGCCAATCGGATTCCGGTGGCCATTGCTGACTTTGGCGGCGATGCCGGCTTGTCCCGGGCGCTGACCGGCGTCGTGCGCGGCGACCTCGAGCGTAGCGGGTTGTTCCGGATGATTGACGCCAGTGGTGTCGCCATGAACGAATCGACACCACCGGTTTACGCGGACTGGAAGAATCGTGGCGCCGATGCGCTTTCCGCCGGCAGTCTGGGCCGAAGTCCGGATGGGCGCCAGGAAGCGCGGTTCCGCCTTTACGACGTTAACAAGCAGATCGCATTGGCGGGGGCTGCCTTCGTCGCTACCACGCCGATGTTGCGTGCCGCCGGGCACCACATTGCCGATGTGATCTACGAAAAGCTTACTGGCGAGCCCGGTGTGTTTGCCACGCGCATCGCCTATGTCGTCAAAGGCGGCGGCAGCCGTTATGAACTCTTCATCGCCGATGCCGATGGGCAGAACGAGCAGGCAGCCCTGCGTTCGCGTGAGCCGATCATCTCGCCGGTCTGGTCACCGGATGGAACGCGTCTCGCCTATGTTTCCTTCGAGAATAAAAAGCCAGTCGTCTACGTCCACTCGCTGGCGACCGGTCAGCGCATTGTTGTCGCTAACTTCAAGGGGTCGAATTCAGCCCCGGCCTGGTCCCCTGATGGTCGTCGCCTGGCAGTCGTTCTGTCCAAGGAAGGGGGGTCACAGATATTCATGGTCAATGCCGACGGTTCCGGGGTGCAACGTATAACCTATGGAAATGGCATCAACACCGAGCCGGTTTTTGCACCAGACGGCCAGTCGCTCTATTTCACTTCGGACCGTGGTGGCAGCCCGCAAATTTATCGTTCGGGCGTCAACGGCGGCGATGCGCAGCGCGTTACCTTCGAAGGCACTTATAACGTGACACCGCGCATTTCGCCCGATGGCAAATCACTGGCGTTTATTACCCGGCGTGAAGGTTCTTTCCGGTTAGCAGTCATGGATCTGGCCAGTCGCCAGGTACAAGTGCTGACCGATTCACACAAGGACGAATCGCCGTCCTTTGCGCCGAATGGCAGGATGATCTTGATTGCCACCGAAATCGGTGGCCGC
>CAYUYI010000337.1:0-3133 GCA_964448995.1 uncultured Propionivibrio sp.
CGAGAAGCAGTATTTCAACCGGCTCGAAAGTGTCTACTAAAGCCGGGGCGATTCACGAATTGTGAGGAAATTTGTTTCGGTTTTCTGAACCACGCTGAAAAATCCGATTGGGGTAAAAAACCACATAAAAACCTCCAATGCACAGCGATAAAATTCGATACTTTATGGATTGCATTTACTGCTACTAGAATTCCGTCCCGGTCAATTCCGTAGGGCACCAATAGTTCCGTTTTCATCGCTCTATCGAGACTCTGAATGGGTAACTGTTTAGTGTTAAGTCGAATATCCTACGTTCATTCAAACCGCATTGCCAGAAAAAAAGAACCCCGCTCTCTCACGGGGTCCATCCCTTCAAGTTGCCGGCTACCGGCCCGTAATCCCCGCACCAGTTCCACCAGACAAACCACCGCCAGCACCAGAACCAGATACAGCACCAGCGGCCCGACGAAGATGATCAAAAAAATCGTCATTATGGCAGTTGCTCCTGTTTGAGCAGCGTTACCCGAACCTCCTGCTTGTCCGAATTTCCCTTCCAGAACTTGCACACGGATAGGCCAAAGACCAGTTAGCGGTTGTACGGCACGCCGCCGACATTGACGCTGGCCGCGTTTCGGCGTCACAATCGTTGTTTTCGCGCAGCGCGATTTCTTTTTACGGCTGCGTCTTCCCAAGCATCGTGAGTCCTTGTGCGCCCGCCTGATCCGGGCTCTGCCGGACCCGCTGTGCAAGGTTCTGAAACACGGCAAACCCGTTGAAAAGCGGGGACGCAAAATCACCGGCCTAACGGATGCGTTTTGAAGCAGCCCATGGCAGCGGGATTACCAGGAAACCGCCATGCGCTATACGACCATTGGCCGTCGTGTCGTCAAAGTCAAGATAAAGAGCCGACCGGCCCAACGCCATCTGCGCACGACCCCTCAGGTGAGCGGCGCCCCGACCCAGGACACGGTTCCGCCTTTGTTCGATCGGACTCCGGTATCCCTTACACCGCCACGGCGGACACGGCGCAATTGGAAAAAAACGATCGTTTTGTCTGCCGCGATTCTGTTTCCCGTTGCACTTGCCGCGACCGGCTACGCTTTCTTCTCGGACGATTCTCCGCAAACTCGCGAGCGCCCGGAAACACGGACAACAAGGGACACCCGACAAACATCGGCGTCGTCGGAGTCTCGCTTTACGACGGGTACGGCCGATGCCCTGCAGATCCGCCCGATGGGGTATACCGGTATGCCGCAATCCGCTGCTGCACCATCGGGTTCTGTGGGAACCGCCCTGCCGTCCGGCCTCTCCGGAGCCCCACCCCGTGGCTTAACTACGCATCGGCCGACAGGAGAAACAACGGAGCTTTCAGCCGAAGACATCCACCGGGCGGCCTTCGAAGAGGGCCGTCGCGTGGTGTTACCGGACGATGCCGCCGGCAATTGCGCCATCGCTCACGGCGGAATCCGCGATTTGAGCACCTGTCTGGCGCGTGCCGGCGCCCGCGCCGAATAGATGCGCTGAAGTCGGCCGCCCGCTTGGCGCGGTGTGCTGCCATGTTGATCGCAGTAAACACACGTCACAAACCGTTGCACAATAATAGTTGACCGATACACTCGGGAAATATAAGGTGGGGTCGTCCCAAGGGGGAGTAGCTCTTCTCTGCGGCGTCGCCAATACGGAACTATGTCATTCTGGTTTCCGGCGCCGTGGGCGGCAAGCAAGCCACGCCGCGAGTCAGACCTTTGCCGTGATGGCGAAGGCGCATTTCCGAAAGATCAACGGCCTTTGTCCTCACTGGACAAAAGGCCGTTTGACTATACTGGAAGGAGACTTGGAGGACGTTATGGAAACCATCGGCACCTGGTGGATGTGGTTGGGATTCTTCATCATCGTACTGGCCATGCTGTCGGTCGATTTGTTTGTCGTCGGCGGCGGACGAAAGCATCGTGTCACCTTCCGTGAGGCCGGACTCTGGTCGATTGTCTGGGTCGGCGTCTCCTTGGCCTTTGCCGGCGCCTTATGGTTCTACCTCGACGGCGCGATGGGCCGTGAAATCGCCAACGAAAAAACGCTGGAATACATCACCGGCTACCTGATCGAGAAGTCGCTGGCCGTCGACAACGTCTTCGTCTGGCTCATGCTTTTCAGCTTCTTCGCCATTCCGGTCGAGCTACAGAAGCGCGTCCTCGTGCTGGGGGTTCTCGGCGCGATCGTGATGCGCACCGTGATGATTTTTGCCGGCGTCTGGTTGATCACGCAGTTCCATTGGCTGCTCTACGTCTTCGGTGCGTTCTTGCTGATCACCGGCATCAAGATGTGGTGGTTCGCCAATGAAAAACCCGATCTGGAAAAGAACCCGATCATCCTCTGGATGCGGCGCCACATGAACATCACCGAAACGCTGCACGAGGAACGTTTCTTCGTTCTCCGCGAAGAAGGCGGAAAGCTGGTGCGATACGCCACACCGCTTTTCCTGGTGCTGGTCTTGGTTGAGTTCACCGACCTGATTTTCGCGGTGGACTCGATCCCGGCGATCTTCGCCATCACCACCGACCCGTTCATCGTGCTGACCTCGAACGTTTTCGCCATCCTTGGGCTGCGGGCCATGTACTTCCTGTTGTCCGACATGGCCGACCGCTTCTCGCTGTTGAAGTACGGCCTCGCGATCGTACTGATGTTCATCGGCGTGAAGATGATGCTGATCGATATCGTGAAGATTCCGGTGCTGCTGTCTCTGGGTGTCGTCGCCACGATCATAGCGGTGTCGATCGCCCTGTCGCTGCGCAAAGAAGCATGAAGGCAACACTTGCAAACTGACTGATAGGAGGTCGACTCATGAAACGCATTGCTCTCTTCCTGATGACCAACCTTGCCGTCGTCGTGACCCTGTCGATCGTCGCGCAGATACTCGGTCTCGATCGGATCATGGGCGCGCAAGGGCTGGATTTCACGGCACTCCTCGGTTTCGCTGCGTTGTTCGGCTTTGGCGGCGCTCTGCTTTCGTTGGCCATGTCGAAATGGTCAGCGAAGATGGCGGTCGGCGCGCACGTGATCGACCACCCCACGACAACCACCGAAGCCTGGCTGGTTGATACGGTGGCTCGCCAAGCCTGCGCGGCGGGCATCGGCATGCCGGAAGTCGCCATCTACG
>CAYUYI010000338.1:0-3129 GCA_964448995.1 uncultured Propionivibrio sp.
GCCCACGGCGACGTCATCGTCACCTTCAAGGAGGGCTAAACAATGGTTGACGCACAAACGATCGCACTGCTGATGCGTGGCGTAGACGCCATCACCTGGCAGTCGCTGGTCATGATCGGCGTCTCGTTCGTCCTTTTCTATCTCGCGATCGTCAAGGACTACGAACCGCTGCTGCTGCTGCCGATTGGCGCGGGCTGTCTGCTCGCCAATCTGCCGCTGTCGCCGCTGATGGACGAACACGGCATGCTCAAGATCCTCTACCAAATGGGGGTTGAAAACGAGCTCTACCCGCTGTTCATCTTCGTTGGCATTGGCGCGCTGACCGACTTCGGACCGCTGCTGGAGAACCCCAAGTTCGTCCTGCTCGGTGCGGCTGGCCAGTTCGGCATCTTCCTGACCCTGCTGCTCGCCCTGCTGATGGGCTTCACGCAGAAAGAAGCTGCCTCCATCGGCATCATCGGCGCCATTGACGGCCCGACCTCGATCTACGTCTCAGGCCTGCTGGCCCCGCACATGCTCGGGCCCATCACGGTAGCTGCCTACAGCTACATGTCGCTGGTGCCGATCATCATGCCGCCGGTCATCTACGCCCTGACGACGCAGAAAGAGCGTGGCATCGTCATGCCGTACGCCCAGCGCAAGATCAGCCGCAAGACGCGCATCATGTTCCCGATCATCATCACCGTGCTGGTCGGTAGCCTGGTTCCGTTTGCCACCCCGCTGATCGGCATGCTCATGCTCGGCAACCTCATGCGTGAATCGGGCTGTGTCGAACGTCTGACCGGTGCCTCCTCCAACGAACTGGCCAACGTCGTCACCCTGTTCCTGGGGCTGGCGATCGGCTCGACGATGGTGGGTGCGGACTTCCTCAAGACCTCGACGCTGTTCATCCTGATCCTCGGCCTGGGCGCCTTCGTGCTTGACTGCGCGGCGGGCGTCATCTTCGCCAAGATCCTGAACACGCTCGGTGGTGGCAACGCGGTGAACCCGATCATTGGTGCGGCCGGCATTTCGGCCTTCCCGATGGCAGCGCGGGTGTGCCAGCGTGTGGCGCAGAAGGAAAACTTCGAGAACTTCCTGCTGATGCACGCGATGGGTGCCAACGCGGCGGGTCAGGTGGCCTCCGTGGTCGCTGGTGGTGTCGTGCTTGCACTGATGGGCGCTGCATAACCCCGCAACTCGCAGCAACAAAAAGGCCCGCTCTCCGCGGGCCTTTTTTACGTCTGAGCTTTCGTCAATGACTGCCGCCGAGGAAGTCCAACAGCGTGTGGGCGGCAGCACCTGGCGTGACGCGACCGGCCGCTACGTCTCGAGATAGCCCGGGAAGGGCCGCATGAACCGAGGGATGGTTGCGGAAGCGGTAATGCAATCCTGACTCAATCATGCTCCACATCCAGGCAAGCGCCTGCTTTTTGCGCTTTTCTTCAAACTCTCCGGTCTTGGTCATGATTTCCCGATAGTTCTGAATTTCCTTCCAGAACTCGTCCATCCCTTGTTTCTGCAGGGCGCTGACGTTGATGACGGGGGGGCGCCAGTTAGGCGAGGTGGGGCGCAGCATGTGCAACGCCTGCTTCCATTGGGCGCGTGCAACGGCTGACATTTGCGGGTTGATGTCGCTCTTGTTGATGGCGACAAGGTCGGCGATCTCAACGATCCCTTTTTTGATGGCTTGCAGGTCGTCGCCGGCATTGGGCAGTTGTACGAGTACGAACATGTCGACCATGCCGGCCACGGTGGTTTCACTCTGACCGACGCCGACGGTTTCGACCAGGATGACGTCGTACCCGGCGGCTTCGCAGGCCAACATGGATTCACGTGTTTTTTCGGCGACGCCGCCGAGCGAACCGGCCGAAGGGCTTGGGCGAATGAAGGCTTCCGGACGTTGGCAGAGTTGTTCCATGCGGGTCTTGTCGCCGAGGATCGAACCGCCGGTGACCGACGAGGACGGGTCTACTGCGAGGACGGCGAGCTTGTAGCCCTGATCGATCAGCCAGACCCCCAGGGCTTCGATGAACGTTGATTTCCCCGCGCCCGGTACGCCGGAAATGCCGATGCGAACAGCACGACCGGAATGCGGCAGCAGTTTTCCGAGAACCTTGTGTGCCCGGACCTGATGGTCGTCGCGAGTCGATTCAATTAAGGTGATGGTCTTGGCCAGCGCCCGTCGCTGGCCGGCGAGAACGCCATCGACAAGTTGCTGATCTGCTTCGGAAAGCGTGTTTTGGGGCAAGGTAGTGGTCGCGTCCATGGAATGTCGTTGGCTAAAGACTGAATCTGGCCAGTGTAGACCGGATTGGTTCCCGGATGAGCGGCCAGAGCGAAATTTCTGAAAAACGGACTCTCAAAAAGGAAAAGCCAAACCCCGGCGGCGCCGGGGTTTGGCAGCTTGCGACCTAATTAAGCCTTGGCTTTGCGGATTTCTTCCAGCACCTTGCGGGCTGAATCTTCAATCCGGGTGCCCGGGCCGAACACGGCCTTGGCGCCACCCGCATACAGGGCATCGTAGTCTTGCGCCGGGATGACGCCGCCAGCAAAGACAACGATGTCGTTGGCGCCCTGGTCCTTCAGCGCCTTGACGAGTTGCGGCACCAGTGTCTTGTGACCGGCAGCCAGCGATGAGCAGCCGATGGCGTGCACATCGTTTTCGATGGCCAGACGGGCGGCTTCTTCCGGGGTCTGGAAGAGCGGGCCAACGTCGACGTCGAAACCGAGGTCGGCGTAGGCCGTTGCCACCACTTTGGCGCCACGGTCGTGGCCGTCCTGACCCAGCTTGGCGATCATGATGCGCGGACGGCGGCCTTCGGCAGCTGCGAACTTCTCGATGTCAGCCTTGATCGAATCCCAGGTTTCCATACCTTCCACGACGCCTCCATAAATGCCCGAGATGGTCTGGTTGTTGGCGCGATGGCGGCCAAAGACCTTTTCCAGCGCGTCGGAAACTTCACCGACGGTGGCGCGCAGACGCATGGCCTTGATCGTGAGGTCAAGCAGGTTGCCTTCACCGGTTTCGGCGCACTTGGTCAGCGCGTCGAGTGCAGCCTGGACGGCGGCGCCGTCACGCGTGGCACGGATCTTCTTGATGCTTTCGACTTGCGCTTCACGTACGGCGTGGTTGTCGATGTCCAGAAT
>CAYUYI010000339.1:0-3117 GCA_964448995.1 uncultured Propionivibrio sp.
GAGCGCCGCGTTCGCAATGCGGAGGTCGTGAGTTCGATCCTCATCCTCTCCACCATCGATTCCCGAAAAAAGCTCTGAGAAATCGGGGCTTTTTTCTTTTGTGCCATCAATACGCCACGTCCAGTTCATCAACCCTGCTCAGACTTCAGGGTGACTCATGGGTGGCCTCTGTTGCAACTCCGACATATCCGTCGCCACACGATTTCGTAGGGACGTTCATGAAATGGTTTTTCTTGTTGACCGGGCTTTTCGCTACAGCCCACGCTGCACTGGCGGCCGGCCCGACAATGACAAGGGTGACGGCAATCGAGGCGCTGGACAAGGCAACCATGTACAGCCGGCAGAAAGTCTATCTTGGCGTATCGTGCCGAACGGCGCCGGAAGGCGACGTTGAATGGCTCAAACAAGCCAAAATTGGCGACACCGTCTTCCTGGGCAAGCATTCTTTCAAGGTTGGCATTATCGAAACCGTCGCGTTTTCGGAAGACCTCAAGACAAAAGGCGGCAAACTGCTTGCGGCCAAGGGCGATACACAATGCGTGCTGGCCGCTAATGAGCAATCGCTTCCGTACGATCAAAAACGATGCGACGGGCTTTGGGTCTTCATTCCCAAGTGCCGTGTAACCGATCCGATTCAGCCCCCCGCCAAATAGTGGCAATCGGAAGCAACCCTGCCGGGGTTTCAGACACCGTAGCCCGGGGATGACAACCGCTGGAGAAACACACCGCATGAGCTACACCGCCGATTCCATTTCCGTCCTCAAGGGGCTGGAACCCGTTCGCCACCGTCCCGGCATGTACACCCGGACCGACCATCCGCTGCACATCATTCAGGAAGCCATCGACAACGCGGCTGACGAGGCGCTGGGCGGCTTCTGCAAACGCATCGCCGTGATTCTCCACGCCGACGGCTCGGTGACCGTGCAGGATGACGGGCGCGGCATCCCGGTCGAGATTCACCCGATCGAAGGGGTGCCGACGGTTGAAGTCGTTTTTACCCAACTCCACGCCGGCGGCAAGTTCAACAAGAACGACGGCAGTTCGGCCTACCGTTTCTCGGGCGGATTGCACGGCGTTGGCGTTTCGGTGACTAATGCGTTATCGACGCGACTCGAGGTCGAGGTCGTGCGCGACGGCAGTCGGCATCGCATCGTCTTTGCCGGCGGTAGCGTCATCGAAGCGCTGCAGCGAACCGGCGACGCCCCCAAGCGGGCCAGCGGCACGCGCCTTCGCATCTGGCCGGACGCCCAGTTTTTCGACGCGCCCAACATTCCGCTCGGCGAACTGGAGCGCCTGTTGCGCAGCAAGGCGGTGCTCCTTCCCGGCCTAGAAATTTCGCTCACCATCGAAAACGGTGAAACAAAAACCTGGTGTTTCGCCAACGGCATGCAACAGTATCTGGCCGAACAGATCGACGGCGAACTCGCCGGCCCCATTTTTACCGCCGAGAAATATGCCGCCCCCGGTGACGAGAATTTTCCGGCCGGCGCTGGCGCCGCCTGGGCACTGTGCTGGAGCACCGAAGGCAATCTGGCACGCGAATCCTACGTCAATCTGATCCCGACACCGGCCGGCGGTACGCACGAAACTGGACTGAGACAAGCCGCCTTCGACGCCGTCAAGGGTTTCGCTGAGCACCACGCACTGCTTCCCAAGGGGGTCAAGCTCGCCGCCGATGACGTATTTTCGCGCGTCAGCTTCGTCCTCGCAGCACGCGTCCTCGACCCTTCATTCCAAGGGCAGACCAAGGAACGCCTCAATTCGCGCGATGCCGTCGCGCTGGTGTCGCGCATGCTGCGCGACCCGCTCGAACTCTGGCTCAACGAACACCCGGATGATGCCAAGAAGATCGCTGAACTCGCCATCAAGGCGGCGCAAGCCCGTTCGCGCGCCGGCCAGAAGGTCGAGAAACGCAAGCAGTCGGGCGTTGCCATCCTGCCCGGCAAGCTCTCGGACTGCCAGAGCGAAGACATCGACCGCAACGAGCTTTTCCTCGTCGAAGGCGATTCCGCCGGCGGTTCGGCCAAATCCGGCCGCGACAAAGAAGTGCAGGCGATCCTGCCACTCCGCGGCAAGGTGCTCAACACCTGGGAAGTCGAACCCGGCAGCCTGTTCGCCAACCGCGAAATCCACGACATTGCCGTTGCCCTCGGCATCGACCCGCACCAGCCCGATGCGCCGGACACCGTGCTCGCCAACTTGCGCTACGGCAAGGTCGTGATCATGACCGATGCCGACGTCGACGGTAGCCATATCCGCGTGCTGCTGTGCACGCTGTTCTACCGCCACTTCCCGAAACTCATCGAACACGGCCACCTCTACTTCGCGCAACCGCCACTCTATCGCCTCGACGTCCCGGCACTGGGCAAGAAGCGCCCGGCGCGCAAACTCTACGCGCTCGACAACGACGAACGCGAGGCGATGCTCGATCGCTTGCAAATGGAAGGGGTCAAGCCTGAAGCGGTCGATATTTCTCGCTTCAAGGGCCTCGGTGAAATGAATCCGGAACAACTGTGGGAAACCACCATGTCGCCCGACACACGCCGCCTGATGCGCGTGCGCCTGCCGTTGGAAACCGAAGCCAAACCCGTCATGAACATGCTGATGGCCAAGAGCGAATCCGCCGGCCGGCGGGCGTGGATGGAAGAAAACGGCGCGCTGGTCGGCGCGGAGATTTGAGATGACGCACAAACACGACGATACCGCCACGCCAGACATGTTTGCCGAACTGGATAACACGCCGCCGACGGAGGAGATGCCTATCGCTGCGCCGGTCTCCGCTGACACACCAGCGCTGACCGCTTCCACCGGCACGCTCCCGTCCGCACCGCCGGAACTACCACCGCCACCGGCGTTCACCATCACCACCGAAGACAACGGCGACAGCATCTTGCTGCATGAAACGGCGGCACGCGACTACCTCGAATACGCCATTGCCGTAGTCAAGGGCCGCGCCTTGCCGGACGTCAAGGACGGCCAGAAGCCGGTGCAGCGCCGGGTACTGTTCGCCATGCACTTCCTCGGCCTCGCGGCGGGGGCCAAGCCGGTCAAGTCGGCACGGGTGGTCGGCGATGTCATCGGTAAATACCACCCGCACGGCGACTCCTCGGCCTACGA
>CAYUYI010000340.1:0-3112 GCA_964448995.1 uncultured Propionivibrio sp.
ACCACGTCGATTTCGACGACTGGATGTTCCTGATGGACGACAAGGTGATGCTCAATCGCTCCACCATGTCCAAATGGGGGTTCCGGCTCGGCGAAGTCACCCTGACTTTCGTCAAGCGCTGAACGCCGCCGAAGAGACCGATCATGAACCCGAGAATCGTTGACTGGAACGGCCGCCGCGTCTGGCTGGTGGGCGCCTCTGCCGGCATTGGCGCCGCGCTGGCCCGTGCGCTTGCCGGCCGCGGTGCCAGACTGGCCTTGTCCGCGCGTTCTGCCGATAAACTTCAGGCGCTCGATATCGAGGGCGCATTGCTGTTGCCCTGTGACGCCAGCGCGGTGGCGAGTCTCGCCGAAACACGTCAGATTCTTCTTGAAAAATGGGGCGGAGTCGACCTGGTGATTTACCTTGCCGGCGACTACGTCCCGATGCGGGCGCAAACATTCGATCTGGCCCGCGCCGAGCAGGTGATCTCGGTCAATTTCAATGGTGCAATGTATCTTGCCGCAACGGTGCTTTCTGACCTGAAACCGGGCGGCGGCATTGCCTTCGTCGCCAGTGTTGCCGGTTATCGTGGCTTACCCAAGTCCGTGTGTTACGGTCCTGGCAAAGCGGCGCTGATTCACTTTGCCGAATGCCTGCATCTGGATCTCGCAGACCAGGGCATTGGCATCTGGCTGATCAACCCAGGCTTTGTCCAGACACGGCTCACGGCACAGAACGATTTCTCGATGCCGGCACTGCTGACTCCCGACCAAGCCGCGGTTGCAATCGTCGACGGCTTCAGGACAGGCCGGTTCGAAATCCACTTTCCCAAACGTTTTACGCTTGCCCTCAAGCTGGTATCGCTCCTGCCCTACCGCTGGTATTTTCCCTTGATTCGCCGCATTACCGGAGCTTGAAATGGCGCTTGATCGACTGATCGCCTTTTACCACCACCTGACGCCTGAGAGCGTCGAGAGATTTTCCGAGTTCTACGCCGCGGACGCCTATTTCAAGGATCCATTCAACGAAGTGCGCGGGATTGATGCGATCAAGCACATCTTCACGCACATGTTCCGACAAGTCGAAGCGCCGCGCTTTGTCATCACCGATCAGGTTGTGGATGCCGACGGGGCCATGCTCGTCTGGAATTTTTGCTTTCAAATCCGCGCATGGGGACACGGCAAAACACGGCTGATCCGAGGTGTTTCTCACTTGAGATTCGATGCCGACGGCAAGATCAATTACCACCGCGATTACTGGGATGCAGCCGAGGAACTGTACATGACCCTGCCGATCATCGGCACGTTCATGCGATGGATTCAACGAAGGTTTAGCACACCGATCCGCGACAATCCTTGAATCAAGCGCGCCTGGCCTTGCCGCTCAGATGGTCGACATCGATCCGGACCACCGTCACCTGATCCAGTTTTCCGGCAAGGTATTTGAGACCGGATGCCATGTGATCGGGCGAGTACTTTTCGAGAATCCAGACCAGCGCCTGGCGTTTTTCTTCGCCGGAAACTCGCTTCGCCTCGCCGAAAGCAATCGCGCTTTCGTACTCGGTCGCAAACTGCTCCGGCAACGTTTTGGTATGGCCGACGACACAAAATGACACCGCCGGATTCGCCTCGATGTGTTCGAGTTTTCTGCCTTCGTCCGCACAGTGAAAATAGATCACGCCATCACGGAAGACATAACTCAACGGCACGGCGTAGGGCTTGCCGTCGCCACCCACCGTCGACAACACTCCGTAGATGCCGTTGGTCAGCAGCAATTCGGCATCGTCGGTTTCCATGGCACGGTCGGCTCTTCTGGGCGCTCGCCGGAATTCTTTCGCCACCGTAGGGTGTGGCTGCGCCTGATAGGCATGAACCAGCTTGTCGAGAAAACCATACAGTTTTTCGTTCATCTCGCTGAAATCGTGGCGACGCAAGACCTCGGGCGACTGGACGAATCGATGGTGAGCCCACGTCGGCAAATCATGCTCAGCTTCGATCAGGCCCTCGATGACTTCCGGCGTAAACTCCATGTGGCACTGGAATCCATAAACCAGATTCGTGTATTCGACAATCTGGCGAGGACAGCCTTCGCTCGTGGCGATGATCGTTGCGTCCGACGTCAGGCCGGGCATATCGTTGTGCCAGTGCCCGACCTCGAGGACGGGGCCGAAATGGCTGAATTTTTCGTTGCGCCGGCCGTTTTCCGTCAGCACGATCGGAAACTTGCCGATCTCTTTTTCGGGGCTGTGGCTGAAGCCTGCCCCCAGGGCATCGCCGATCATCTGTGCGCCCAGACACACGCCGACCACTGCCTTTCGCCCGGCCACACATGCCGCGATCAGCGACTTTTCGGCGGCCGCGTCGAAGTGTGGGCAGTCCGCCCGGCTCGTCGCCGGCGACTGAGGTCCGCCCATCACCACCAGCAAATCAATTTTCTCCACGGAATCGGGAAGGTTGTCGCCCAGATAAACCCGTGAGTAACCGACTGAGTGGCCGCGGTCTTTGGCCCAGCGCTCGAACGCGCCCGGCGCCTCAAACGCTTCGTGAACGACAAAATGAACGTGCATGTGATTGATTCCGACTATAGCGTTGGCATGATCCGACGGCGCATCGGCGGGCAAATCGAGCCCGCAATCAAGCCGCGTTGAAACGTATCTTCGCCTCGCCCGCCGCCATCTCGCCAATCACCGTCGCCCGATCGAAACCCTGCTGGCGGAACAGCGCCAACACCTCATCCGCCACGTCCGGCGCGCAGGCCACCAGCAACCCACCGCTGGTTTGTGGATCGGTCAGCAAAGCACGTTCGGCGTCGCCCAGGGCGCCGAGATCGACATCCTTGCCGTAACTCGCCCAGTTGCGCGCCGATGCACCGGTGATGCAGCCGCGTGCGATGTAATCCGGCACGTTAGGCAGGATCGGCAGCGCCGCGTAGTCGAGCTTCGCCGTCACCCCGGAGCCGCGGCAGATTTCGAGCAAGTGGCCGAGCAGACCGAAGCCGGTGACGTCGGTCAGCGCATGCACCCCGGCGAGGCTACCGAGTTTGGAACCCGGCGTATTGAGTTGGGTGGTGCTAGCGATCATCGTCGCGTAGTCCGGTGCCGCCAGTTGCTCTTTCTTGAACGCGGCACTGT
>CAYUYI010000341.1:0-3107 GCA_964448995.1 uncultured Propionivibrio sp.
CCGGTCAACCTGCCCGAGTTGGCGACCCAAGTCGGCGAACAGGTCCAGGGACGTCCGGGCGGTGCCGTTTCGCTGGCTGTCGGCATGGCCTACATCTTCTCCTCCGTACCGTTCATGAAGGGGATGATGGCCTACTGGTACCACTTCGCCATCATGTTCGAAGCCGTGTTCATCCTGACCGCCGTGGATGCCGGCACCCGCGTTGGCCGCTACCTGCTTCAGGAAATGCTCGGTCGCGTCTATAAGCCATTCGCGGACAACTCCTGGACGCCAGGGGTGGTGATTTGCAGCGTGCTGTTCACGGGGGCCTGGGGTTATCTGGTCTACACCGGCGACATTTCAACGATCTGGCCGCTGTTCGGCATGGCCAACCAGTTGCTCGCTTCCTGTGCGCTGATCGTCGGTACGACCATGCTGATTCGTCTGGGCAAGGCAAAATATGCCTGGACAACCGCCGTACCAGCCCTGTTGGTCTTCCCGACCGTGATGTGGGCAGGTTACATGAACGTCATCGGCAACTTCCTGCCGAAGGGACTCATGCTCCTCGTGACCATGTCCATTCTTCTCATGGTGCTCATCACCATCGTCTTCATCGCCGCGTTCCGCCGCTGGAGCGAGTTGCTGAAGACCAAGGACACCGTCACCGACGCCTACGGCGACAAGGTTCTGGCGATCGTCACCGAGTAATTGTCTCGCACTCGAAAAAGCCGCGGTACCGCAAGGTACCGCGGCTTTTTTCACTTTGCCCGCGGCAACAAACGTTCGATCAGTGCGAGATCCGAGGGCGTATCGAGATCAACGAAACTGTGCAAGCCCGGATCGATCTCGCGGAGCTCTGCTTCGGCCACCCAGCGGACATCCAAGCGCTCGAGCACATCGCGCACGCCGCGACGCCCGGAGCTCGACAGAACGTTCTGGAAGACCGGTCGCGCCGCGCACCGATAGAATGCCGTCAAGGGTTGCGGAAACCCGTTAATGATCGGCACCACGGCCTGACATTCGTCCCGCCGGGCAGCCAGGCTGGCAACCATCGCCGCGTCGAGAAACGGCATGTCGGCCGCGACCGCAAACACCCACGGCGTCTGCGCGTGAGCCAATCCGGAACACACTCCGGCCAGCGGCCCGCCACCGGGCATCTCGTCTTCGACCTGCGGCACCAGGAGATCTTCACGCCATGTCCGGACGCTGACCAGAACCGAAGGGAACAACGACTGCATGGCCTCGATGGCTCGCTGCAAAAGGGACTTCCCATCGAGTTCGAGCCGAGTTTTATCCCGGCCCATGCGGGTTGACAAGCCACCGGCCAGAATCAGCGCGGTGCAGTCAGGAATCATGGCGCGGCATACGCCAGCACGAAGTCGGCAACCCCAGCCACGTCATCGAGGGCAAAATGCGGCAATGACGGGTGCGCCTCTTCGCAGTCGGTAACAAGGGCAATCAGACCGTCCTCCAGCTGGCAACGCGGCGGTTTGCCACAGGCGCGACGCAGCACCTCGATCTTCGGCCCCGCCGCATGCGAGAACCCTTCGGCCAGCACCAGATCGGCTTCGCCGAGAAAACGCGCCGCCAACTGCTGCGGTTCTCGCCGGTCGGTGGCATCGGCGACCAGTTGCAGTGCATCCCGAGTGACCAGCATGCTCATGACGGCGCCGGCCTGTTTGTAACGCCAGCTATCCTTGCCGGCCGTGTCCAGTTCGACCGCATGGTGCGCGTGCTTGATGGCCGCGACACGGCGGCCACGACGCGTCAATTCCGCCAGCAGTTGTTCCACGAAGGTCGTTTTGCCCGCATTGGAATGACCGACAAAGATAAATAGCTCAGGACTGTGCATAAGGCTTTGCGATAACGCTCGGTGCCACGGGTGACGTAGGATCAGCCGCCAATATACGACATCTCAACCTTCTTGAGCGGGAAGACAGTCGCCGCCTGGCGTAATCGGGAATACTGATCCATCCGACTTTGCCAGACACCCAGCAGACGCTGCCGCAACTGCGCATCGTCCTCGCCGGCACGGATCGGGCCACGCAAATCGGCACCCTTTTCCGCGAACAGGCACGTGTAAAGTTTGCCATCCGTCGACAGGCGCAAACGACTGCAATCTTCACAGAACGCCTGCGTCACCGAAGCCACCACACCGATCTCACCGCCTCCATCGGCAAACTGCCAGCGCTGCGCCACTTCGCCGCGATACGCCGCATCGACCGCAACCAAGGGGAATTCGCTGTCGATGCACGCCAGAATTTCCCGGGCCGGGACCACATCATCCAGACGCCAGCCATTGGTGGTTCCCACATCCATGAATTCGATGAATCGCAAAATGACGCCACTTCCGTGAAAGCGGCGAACGAGCGGCAGGATTTCGTGCTCATTGACCCCGCGCTTGATCACGGCATTGACTTTCAGCGGTTGAAGCCCCGCCGCCTGTGCAGCCTCAATGCCTTGCAGCACCTTGGCTACCGGCACACCGGCGTCGCTCATGCGATGAAATACCGCGTCGTCGAGCGCATCGAGGCTCACCGTCAGCCGCGTCAGCCCGGCTGCTTTCAATCCCCGCGCCCTGCCCGCCAGCAGCGAGCCGTTGGTGGTCATGGCCACCTCAACCGGTTTGCCGTCGCTATCCGACAATTCAGCCAATCGCTCGACAAGCCGCTCGACACCGTGCCGCAACAGGGGTTCGCCGCCGCTCAGGCGAATTTTCCGCACCCCGAGTTCGGTCGCCAGACGCGCTACCCGTACGATTTCCTCAAAGCTCAACAATTCGGCACGTTGCAGGAAAACGAAACCCTTGCCGAAGACGTCGCGCGGCATGCAGTAGGTACAACGAAAGTTGCAGCGGTCGGTCACCGAGATGCGCAAATCGCGCAAAGGACGCTGCAGGCGATCGACGACCGGCCAAGGCAATGGTGACAAATCGGTCACGCACGACTCCCCGGAGAAGATTTTATCCAAAGACAAACCATCCCCGGGCAGGTTCCACGCACTCAACGAACCGGATGGAACACATCCTGCGATGCGCCGCCCTTCTCAGCCCCAATGGCCTGCTCGACTGCAGGAAGGCGGTGGGCGATCCCCTTGTGGCAGTCGATACAGGTCTTTCCTTCGTTGAG
>CAYUYI010000342.1:0-3105 GCA_964448995.1 uncultured Propionivibrio sp.
GTAGATAGTACCCAAGGCGTTGAAATCCCAGTTGTTGTAGTACCAGGAATCTCCTGGTTTGCAACTGCCCCGCGGCGGTCGGGCCGCTTTCATTTCCTTGGTTTCTGCCGCCGCTTCTATATACACACATGAGCGTGCCGAAAGCAGATCTTTGATCGTTGCTGATTTTTCTACCTCGGTCAGCGGTGATCGGTCATCGATGTTCAGAACTTTGAGATTGGCGGCGAGGTCAATTTTTCCTTGGGCATGCGCGATCCCAAAGAGCATGCTCATCACACTCTTTCGTGCAGAGTGCAGCAGGATCGAGGAAGACGGACGGCCATAATCCATCACAACTTTCCCTTTGTGTACCACGACTAATGCGCTCGTTTCCATGGTACTCAGCATCTGTCGCGCTTCGTTCAGCTTCTCGGCATTCCAACCCGCATTTGTCGGTTCGATTTTCTCCCATTTTTCTCCGGGACACATCGGCAGCGTTTGCGCCGACACCAGGCTGCATGTAAAACACAGGGCAATCGCCAGAAGGACCGCGCGCATTTTTCTCTCCACGTCGAATCAAAATCTTCCCCGAATCGGAATGAACTTAAGCCAGACACGCGCTTTTCCGTCGATGCGTCGGGCGAATCAAGTGTATTGCACGCCCGACTATGCCAGCCCCACCAGCTTGATATGCGTATCGTTCAAGGACAGCGTTGCGATGGTATCCATAAGTGAAGGATTCAGACATGATCGTTAGCGTTCTGGTTACTCAATCGAAGAAACGACCCGGTTAGTTAGAAGCCATTCCGCCATCGCCTTCATCACCACCGACTCCCTTCCCACAAAGCCGTGCTGCGTGTAAGCCTCGCAAGCGTCACCGCGAGGATTCGAGGAACCTTTCACGATCACCATAGGGACGACGCCTTGATACTTCTTCAACGGCTCGAACCCGGTCAGCCGACAAGGATCTTCTTCGTGATGAACGATTAATTGCCGTACCTCGGTCTTAGCTAGATCAACGTCGAGCAGAGGTTGGCCTCGGCCTACCCTCGGTCGTGTTATGGAAGCCGTATGGATCGCCGCGTCGATCTTTCCGACGAGCTTCTTGGCGAGCAGTTCGCTCGACACCGTTCCGTAACTTGTCCCGACGAGCGCAACTTTGATGTCCGGCGACAGCAGTGACTTAAGCGCGCTGATCTGCTTCAAGACATCCTCGACGTGCCGTTCGCTGTCGCGGTAAGCGTCACCGCATGCGGAAAACTCATCTGAAGGGCAATCCAGCGTCGCCAAGGCGATGTCCGGTGAAACCAAATGGCGACGTGCCCGAACCAGGAAGTTGCCTTTCAAGTCATAGTCGGGGACGCCATCTTGATCCCGAATTCGGAGAATGCCGGGATGACCAGGGAAAGATACAACCAGCCACTTCTCCCCGCCATCTGCTTTCCGGCTGAGAATCGACCGGTGATACACACCGTCACGGGGTTTCGTTTCAACAATCCGCTCGGTCAGCCCCTCTGATTGCGGATTGGCGCCGATGGCAGCCATAGAACTGGTCACCGCAAGAACGGTAAACAGGGATTTCCACATGCCCATATCGATATCAATTCCCAAAATAGAAATTACGGAGCCGGTACTGCGCTACCGCTACTGCCGCAATGAAGCGAGAGCATTCTGTATACGACTTGCCAACTTCTTATCTGAATCCTTGATACTCGCGAGCGCTCTTTCAAGCTGAGGGCTCAGTTCTCGTAACAACTCGGTTCTGCCCGATGCCTGATTGCTCTCAAACAAGCCAATTAGGCCGTAAGGATTGTTTGCATCGATTCGTAGCGTATTTTCGTATTCTCTTCTGGCTCTGTCGTTATCTCCCTGCCTAGCCAGGATGTCGCCGAGCAAAGCACGAAGACGCGGATTTTCCGGATACCGAGTGACTCCCTTGCGAACTGCCGTTTCCGCTTCGGCAGCCTTTTCGATGTTCAAGAAGAAAACACCAGCCTGTATGTATGGCGGCAAAGAGTCAGGATTTAGTGACAGCATTTTCGAGAATGCCACCGCAGCTTCGTCTGTGCGTTTCATATCGCGCAAGGCCCGGGCTTTGGCTGCATATCCCCACCATTTGTCGGGCGCGTACTCTATGGTCAAGTCTGCTTCAGCCAGGGCGGAATCAAATTCTTTCTTTTCCAGATGGAACCACGAGGCCATGCTGTGTGCTGGGGCGAATTTCGGGTCGATGGACATGATTCGCTCAAAATCTGCCTTTGCCGCGCCATAATTTCCACGAGTAATGTTGATGTAGCCCCGCAAGTTAAGGGAGTACTTGTCGTCGTCCTTGCGCTCATTATTGAGAACAACGTCAATCATCCGAAGTGCGTTATCTTCGTCTTTGTCACGGTAGTACACCGATGCGGCGATATGCGGATCGAAGACCTCAATCATCGCAAGAGCGGTCTTCTTGAGAACCGCCTGGGGGTCTCCTTTGGCCGTCAAATCGATCAGCACCTGGTTTCCAGGCAAACGGCGCATTCGGACTTGGTAGGCTATCGAGTCGCCTTCCTTCTTGAAAGTAATTTCGCCGGTAATCGTCTGCTTCTGGATCCCCAGCACATCCCGAACAATCCCTTCGAATCGCTGAATGTCGACTCCAGCCGCCGAGGCCATTTGCAGTCGTTGCAAATCGTCGTGCTGGTTTTTACTGAGAATCGAGACCCGTTCCTTGGCGGAACTCTGTTGCCTTCCGTATGTGGCGATTTCATCCAGCAACCTCGCCGTCGCGATGTCGGAATTAAACCCTTGCTCCTCAAATGGAGCTGGCACTTTCAGCGGTTCGACGGAAACAGAATTTGAGGTAACCGCGTTGAAGGTTCCAATACCTGCGATCGCGGCCGCGCCGGAAGCAAGCACCGTCACTGAAGCGCTCTTGATTCCTTGCGCCCATCGGTCAAGCTGATCCAAAGAAGGAATCAAACTACGCAGTACAACAGCCATTCAATTGCTCCTGATGTTTCGACGTTCCTCATGATGCGGTTAAGTCAGTAGGGAAGATCCGTCCTGTTGGGGTCTTCATGTTGATTTCCGGAATATGAAATAACACTTTAGGTTTGGTTGGCATAACTCTAGCGCAAACCA
>CAYUYI010000343.1:0-3104 GCA_964448995.1 uncultured Propionivibrio sp.
CTGGCTGGGACGCATGAATCTTCCTATTTCGAGTATTTCTGGATGGTGGAACGGATTTCGTCGATCGCGCGCTCGATTTCATCTTCGGTGAGCTCGGTCTTGTAGTTCGGGTTGCGTCCGAATGCGTCGAGCCGGGTCGTGATCGTATCTTCCGACATGGCTTGCGTGGAGACGACGCTGCTGGACGACGTCGCCCCGCTCGCCTCGACATAGCTGTCCTCCCAGCGCACGGCGATGATCGACAGATTGTCGGCACTGGGACCGCCGCGGAGGTCGGCCTGGTTGAGCAGTGCCGGCACGGCCTGCAGCAGATTCTCGCTTTTCAGGCTGACCGCCAGCGTCTCATCGGGGATGACCCCCCACAAGCCGTCGGTGCACAGGGCCAGAACATCCCCGGCCTCCAGCGGCGTCTTGCGCGAGAACTCGATTTCTGGCGGCGTATGCCCCCCCAGGCAACTGTAAATCTTGTTGCGTTCGGGATGCACGGCGGCCTGCGCCTCGTTGATCACCCCCTGGTCGATCAGCAACTGGACGCGGGAATGATCGCGCGTGTGCGTGAATACCCGGCCATTGCGCATCAGATACAGTCGCGAATCGCCGGAATGGCCCCAGTAGGCGACGTTCTGCTGAACGATGCAGGCCACGCAGGTCGTACGCGGCGAATCGTTGAGGCGGTGCATAGTGGAGAAATCGACGATCGCGCGGTGTGCGTTCATCATCGCCCGGTGCAAAAACATGAACGGATCCTCGATCGTCGGCGTCGCTTCGCGCTGGAAGCTCTCGACCAACGTCTGCACCGCGATCTGAGCCGCGATTTCACCGTAATAGTGCCCGCCCATACCGTCGGCGACGACCGTCAACAAGGCGTCGCGGGAATAACAGTGGGCCAGACGGTCCTCGTTGTTCGGGCGCTTGCCCGGACGACTTTCCTGATAGATGGTGAATTTCACGATGCTTCCGACTTTCCTTTGAGATGGTTAACCACGCGGTCAAGCCAGGTTTTCGGCGGCGCCTTGGGTTTGCGTACCTTCGCGGTCAACGCCTTCTGCAGCGCGAAGGCGCTCTGCGGGCGCTCGAGGTGGTCGAGACACAGGCACCAATCGATCGTTTCAAGCAGCTGATTGGAATACTCTCCGGCCCAGCGCGTCAGCGCCGGAACCAGCTTGTCCTTTTCCAGCCGGTTGTCGGCTGACTGTGGCGAGCTCGCCGACAGACAGGCGTACATGCAGGCGCCGATGCTGTAAAGATCGCTCCATGGACCGAGAAATTCACGCTGGTTGTAATGCTCGGGCGAGGCAAAGCCAGGCGTGTACATCGGCTTGAGCATCGGCGTATCGGTCGCCAACGTCTGCCGCGCCGCGCCAAAATCGATCAGCACCGGCGTGTAATCATTGCGCATGTAGATGTTCGACGGTTTGAGGTCCAGATGGAGCAACTTGTGCGCATGGACTTCACGCAGGCCGTTGAGCACCTTGGTAAACACGTTGCGAATGAAATTCTCGGTAATCACCAGGCGACTTTTCTGGATGAATTCCTGCAACGTGCGGCCATGCTCATACTCCATCACCATGTAGACCGTATCGTTGGCGCGGAAAAAATTCAGCACGCGAATCACGTTGGGATGGGACAACTGCGCCAGGGCCCGACCTTCTTCAAAAAAACACTTCATGCCATAACGGAATGCCGGCATGTGTTCCTCGGTAATCGCCGGCTTGATTTCGCCTTCCGCCCGCAAGGCCAGGCTGTTCGGCAGATACTCCTTGATCGCGACGAACTGGTTCTCTTCGTTGGTGGCCAGATAGACGATCGAAAACCCGCCCAGCGAAAGCTGATGCTCGATGCGGTATTCATTGAGCTGGAATCCGGAAGGAAGGGCGTGGTTTGCTTGTTGCGCCATCGGTATCGAAGCTATCATGGAGTTCCGGCATTTTCGGGCTTTGCCTTCGGGCTGTAAAGCCAACTGCCAATCTATCGTTTTCTCGTCACCCTTGTCACATTTGGAATATCCATGATCTACAGCATGACCGGTTATGCCGCCCGAGCCCTTGACTTCGAGCGCGGCGCGCTGCACATCGAACTCAAGAGCGTGAACTCGCGCTATCTGGACTTTCAGTTCCGCATCAGCGAGGAATTGCGCGCCATTGAATTGCCCTTGCGCGATCTCTTCAGCGCCAAGCTGACGCGCGGCAAGATCGAATGCCGCCTGGGGTTTTCCGCGCATGCTTCCGGCAATCAGACGCTCGCGCTCAACGGCGATCTGCTGCAACAACTGAAGACGCTGGACGCACAGGTTCGCGACGAAATGCCGCATGCGGCCTCGCTTTCCGTCAACGAGGTCCTGCGCTGGCCCGGCATGTTCGGCGACGACAGCCTCGACACCGACATCGTGCTTCCGCGCTGTCTTGAATTGGCTCGGCTGGCGCTCGATGACTTCGCCGCCAGTCGCGCGCGCGAGGGCCAGAAGCTGGCCACGGTGATCATGGAACGCGTCACCCGCATGCGCGAATTGGTTGCCGAAGTCACGCCGCGCATTCCGGCGGCGCAAGCCGCGTTCCAGGAAAAGCTCAAGCAGCGCCTGATCGATGCTTTGGGCAGCGCCGACGATGAGCGCATCCGCCAGGAAGTCGCGGTATTCGCGGTACGAATCGACGTGGCCGAGGAATTGGCGCGCCTGAGCACGCATCTCGACGAAGTCGAGCGCGTACTGAAAGCGGGCGGGGCCTGTGGTAAACGCCTCGACTTCCTCATGCAGGAACTCAATCGTGAGGCCAATACGCTGGGCTCGAAATCGGTCGTCGCCGAAGTGTCGCAGACCGCGATGGACCTCAAACTGCTGATCGAGCAGATGCGTGAGCAGATTCAAAATTTAGAATAGTTTCTCACGCTGTCTCACAGCACTACACAAACCACATTAAAGCCGCTAACCATGCGGCTTTTGTTTTATCTCCGTGTTGCATGTCGTCTCACAAAAGCGCAGAATTTGTGTGCACCAAAACGTGCACCATTTGCAATTTCAAATGAGATGAATTTGGTGCACAGATGGAGAAAATCATGGCAAAGCTGACTGACATTCAGATTCGGGCATGGATTAAATCTAATGAACG
>CAYUYI010000344.1:0-1539 GCA_964448995.1 uncultured Propionivibrio sp.
CGAAGCTGTTGCGGCGCACCGAGGGCGGCAATTCCTTGTCGCGATGCGGCGGCGCGACGTCGAAATGGGAAAACCGGATCTGGCCAGGCGCGACGGGTGGTTCTTCGGCTACGCTGGTCGGGGCGATCGCCGCGTCGGCATTTCCTAGGATGTGGGCCAATGCCGACAACGCCGTTTTGCGCCCGTGCCCAATGGCGTGGGTGACGGTGCCATCGCCGTTGGCACAGTCGCCGGCAAACCACACGGCAAGCGGCGTATCGCCGTGCCAGGCGCGTCCGCCACGAAGCTGCCAACCTTCGGGGAGCCAGTCCATGGCCGTGCTTTGACCGAGTGCGAGCAGCACCGTATCGCATTCGAGCAAAGAGGTGCGGTCGGTGACTACCGGTCGGCGGCGCCCGCTGGCATCCGGCGGGCCGGGTTCGACTTCGGCCAGAACGACCGACGTCACGTTGCCGTTTCCGACAAAGCCGACCGGCTGGCGTTGCAGCACGAGGCGCACGCCCTCGAATTCGGCGGCATCGATTTCTTCGGCGATGGCCGGCATTTCTTCGCGACTGCGGCGATAGACGAGTTTGACCGAGCTTGCGCCGCAGCGGAGCGCGGTGCGCGCGCAGTCGATGGCCGAATTGCCGCCACCGACCACCACCACCCGCCCGTGCAAGGCGACCGGCGCCTGCTTCGCGCGGTCGAGGAAATCGAGCCCTTGCTCGACACCGGGCAGGGTTTCTCCTTCCGCCCCAAGGCGGAGCGCCGGGCCAAAGCCGGTGCAGACGAGCAGGCCGTCGTATTCGGCCTGCAGCCGTGACAGATCGTCGCGATTGAGACGGGCGTTGAATTTGGTTTCGACACCGAGCCGCAGGATGCGGTCGAGATCGCGTTGCAGCACGTCCTGCGGCAGCCGGTACGCCGGAATGCCGTTACGCAACACGCCGCCCAGCGCCGGACCGGCTTCATGGAGCGTCACGGCGTGGCCACGCAAGGCAAGCTGGTAGGCGGCGCTCAGGCCAGCCGGACCGCCGCCGACGACGGCAAAGCGTTTGGGCGCTTCGGCAACCTCGGCCGTTAAGTCGAGTGCCGAATGATCGGCAATCCAGCGTTCCAGACTACGGATGTTGACCGCGCCATCGAAGGCCTGGCGATTGCAGCCCTGCATGCACGGTGCCGGGCAGACCCGGCCGCACACCGAGGGCAAGGGTTGCGTGCGCAGCAGGATGTTCGCCGCCGCTTCCGCACCCTCATCTTTCAGTGCCTGGATGAAGCCGCGCACGTCGTTTCCGGCCGGACAGGCCTGGTTGCACGGCGCCGCGTGTTCGCGATAGCGTGGTGCTTGCGTGCTCCAGGCACCGGTCTTGAGCGTTACCGGCAAATCGGCCGTATGCTCGGTAAGCGGCAGGACCGGCGGTAGCACCGGCTGCCAGGACGTTGCACTGCACTTGTCGTGCGCTGCAATCGCCGATGTGTCGCGGGTCTCCACCTGTGCATAGGCGTGTTCGGCCGCCGCGAGGTCGCCACTCAGGCCGAGCGATCCGTAGGCGTGTT
>CAYUYI010000344.1:1639-3102 GCA_964448995.1 uncultured Propionivibrio sp.
GCTGAAAAGGGCAAGCAATGGCGTTGAAGGTGGTGGCGAGGAAGAGCGGTCTGCACGGTATGGGCTTGTTTGCTGCCAGGAATCTGGCGGCGGGAGAGAAACTCATTGAATACAAAGGGACGCGCTACGCCAAAGGGGTGTATCCGGCAGTGATCGTCGATGGAATGACCAAGTTCCTCGGCCTGTCGGATGGCACCGGAATTGACGGAACAGGTTGGGCGGCCCTGGCCAATCATGGATGTGAGCCGAACTGCGAGCTTCGTGAGGAAGCGCGTGGCGGGCGGTTGTGCGCCTGGCTCTACGCCGTGAGGGCCGTTGCGCAGGGCGAGGAACTGGTGTGGGACTATCGCCTTGACGTGAAATCGAGCAAGGAAGCCTATGCCGTTTGGGCCTGTGCATGCGGCGCAGAAACATGCCGGGGAACCATGGTGAACCCGGAGAAACTCCGGGGCCGCAAAGCGCCGGGCAAAGCACGCACCGCGCGCGCCGGCGGGGATACAGCGGCGGAGCGCTGAATTGCCGGTTCCGCCGCGCGGGTTGGATGCTTCCCGTGTGCCCTAAAGCTTGTAGGTGCTGACGATCTGTTGCATCCCGGTCGCCAATCGGTCCAGATCCTTCGCTGCGTCGGTGCTGTGGCCGGCTGCGGCGCTGCTTTCCTCGGACATCTGCGCGATTTTTTCGACCTGGATGGCGATGTTGTTGGTGGCTGAACCCTGTTCGCGAATTGCCGAGGTAATTTCCTCGACCATGGCGACGGCAGCGCGACTGCTCTCGCCGATCTGACGGATGGCGTTGTTGGCTTCCTGCGCCGTGATGACGCCCTGATTGACCTTCTCGACGACGGTTTCGATGCTGGCGACGGCATCGCCGGCGCTGTTGCGCATCGTCACGATGGTGTTGGCGATTTCCTGTGTTGAGCTGGAGGTTCTTTCCGCCAGTTTGCGGACTTCGTCGGCGACGACGGCGAATCCACGGCCCTGTTCTCCGGCGCGTGCCGCTTCAATGGCCGCGTTGAGCGCCAGCAGGTTGGTTTGATCGGCCACTTCCTTGATGACGGACACGACGTTCGAAATTTCCTGGCTGTGCTGTTCGAGGCCACGAATCAGATCGGCCGCCGCATTCACGGTATCGGCGATGGCCTGAATGTCGGCCACCGTTTCGCCAATGACGTGCTCACCTTTGATCGCCAGTTCACCCGATTCGCTTGAAAGCCGGTTGGCTTCGAGGGCACGTTCGCCGACGTGGTTGATGCTGACCGTCATCTCTTCCACCGTTGCTGCCATATCCGAGGCGGACGCGCTCTGCTGGTGCGAAGCGGTGGCGACTTCGGTCGACGTAGTTGACATGAGGTTTGACGCCGAGGCCACCGATTTCGCGCTTTCGGCAATGGTCTTCAGGTTGCCTTGCAACTTGTCGAGCAATCGGTTGAGCGCCAGCGTCGTTTGCCCGATCTCGTCTTGCTT
>CAYUYI010000345.1:0-3101 GCA_964448995.1 uncultured Propionivibrio sp.
GAGTGCCAAATTCATCTGCGCGCAAGCGCAGTAACACTGACACCCACACATTCACAAACGAAGCCTCAAGGCTGGCTGCTCACGGGTAAATAGCCCTGCCATTGGTACTTAACAACCCGGCATTTGTCAGGTACTCCCTCAGCAGCACCAAGGAAGGAGCACATTGCGGCTGGCCTAGAAACTCGTTGCCCAAGGCAGACTTGTACAGGCGCAGCCAGGTCGACGCAGGCACCTTCGGCAGGAAGGCGGCGAGCGACTCTCGGTTTCCCTCCCCGAACAACAAGCGCAGGGTGCGCAGGATTGGCTGGTAGTCCCGCGCAGACAACAGCTCCGCAACGGTATCGTCCAGCCGTTGCTCGACCACCACACTATTCAGCCGATCCTCAACCGAGGCGTCGCCTAGCGCCACCCGGGGGTCGATCGCCACCGGATAGATTGCGCGGAACGACTTTGCACCGTTACGCATGGATTCATAAAGCACTTTGTCGGCAGTAGATCCGGTAACCAACACATCGTCGCCGAAGATCACATGCACACCGCTCCATCGATAGAAATTTTCAGCCGGAATGACGTGGTCTTGGACCAGATTGACGCGCTCCCGCTCCTCGGTACTGAGGCTGGCGTAGTCCTCGCAGGGCGGCGCAATCCTGGGTAGCTTGACGTTGATGATGGTCGGCAACGCCATATGCGCCAGTTTGACGTTGACCTCCTCGACCACGAACTCATAGAGCACGTTCGCCGTGGACGGCACGTTGCGCCAACCAGTGGTCATCATCACCACGTTGTCACCACGGACCTTGGCGTTCTGGAACAGGTATGACCACTGCGAGTCTGGCCTATCCAGCTCACCACAGAGGTAGTCGATCAGTTGTCTTGCGAGATACCGGATGTCATGCACACCGCCGTATTTTGCACGGCTGTAGATCCCCGCCAGTGCTGAGGCATCGCTGCCCGTGGCCATGTCGCGAAACACCCCCGACTCGGCAGGTGTAAGGCAGTGCAGGGCAGTACCGCCAAAAATCGAAACATACTCGGTCATGCTGATCAGGTCACGTGCAAACAGCTCGGCAGCGAACGCGCGGAATCCAGTTTTCACATCATTCGCACGGGGCTGAGCGGAAGCCTGACGGAACATCGCCAACTGGACATCAATCGGGCTCTTAAGTACCTCGAACCATGGCGGAGAATTTTCGGGGTAAATCATGTTCAAGGCCGTTCAAGTCCTGCTGTCAAAGTTGCCGGTGTGCCCGGTAACGTCAGGCTGTCGAGGGAGACATCGATTCGTCGGCGCCTCTCGTAGTAACTAATGCTCTTCAGCCCCAAAGGCCTCAGGGCCTCAAGCAGTTCAGCAATGCCCGCACCAGCGTCGCTCGGGTCATGGGTATCAGATCCAATCGTGAAAGGCACCCCGTCTGCGATAAGCTGTGCCACCAATTCCCGAGACGGATGAGACCAAAAGCCTTGGACCTCCCTGCCCGTTGTAGGGTCCAGGCTCGACTTTCGAAGACCTGAGGCATTGAGCTCGAATGCGATACCGCTTCTGGCGAGCTGCGCTAGCAAAGGTTCGAAACGGCGCAGGAAAATATCTTCCGGCACGCCACGCAGCAAGGTGTCAGCGTGCCCTACAGCATCGAACAATCCACTGTCTAGCAGACCTTCGAGATTGGCGAAGTAGCGATCTAGAAACGCCTGTCCGGCAAGGCGTGGCAGCTCCCAGACCTTCACCATCGCCTCATCTGGAACTTCCACGTAATGAATTGAGCCGATTACAAAGTCCATCGGGTAACGAGCAAGCAGCTCGCGATTGAAGGCATCGGTGCCCGGCATGTAGTCGAGCTCAAGGCCACACAGGATGGTGATATGCCCCTGATAAATCTCCCGCGCCCGTTCGATGTCAGCGAAATAGCGATCAAGTTCGGACGCGAGCAGACGATTGTCCATATCCACGGGGAACGGCGCGTGGTCGGTGATGGTTAGGACGGTCACGCCTGCGGCGATCGAGGCACGAACTAACTCGTCGACAGTGCCGATCGCATGCTTCGAATAAAAGGTGTGGCTGTGTGAGTCGATCATGCAGCGTCCCAATGTTCAAGCAACCCTGCATGACCTGCCAGCTCCTTCACCAGCCAGTAGGGGTTGTTCACCTTGGCGATGATCGAACGAAGCAGGTCTGTGTTATCAAGGCGCGCCAGCAACTCGGTCAAGGGTTGCGTATAAAGTGCTCGGGTTAACGGTGTTTCCCGCACGTGGTCGACCAGCCGTTGCCAGTCGACCTGGTCAAAGTGAATGTTGCCCAGGCGCTGATTCTCGATGCCATACAGGTATATATCGCCGCTAGGCTTTACCGTGACATCCAAACCGTTGGCCTGCGGCGGTTTATTCAGGCTGCCGAAGGTGAAGGGCTTGTTGACCTTTGACTCGATCGCCTCGATGTAGCCCAGCATATCCAGATAGCCGGGGGCGGTTTCTGGAGCAGGGTGAACGAGGTTCTTGTAGTCGATGCCGAAGCGCTCGCCGCCCGCGACCAGTACATCTTCCAGCACGCTCCACGGCTCGATGGCAGCCTCAAGCCCCCAGCAGGCCAGTTCGGACTTTAGGTACTCGCGAGTGAAATCGCGATCGGTATCGATTGAGCGGAACGAGAAACTCAGCCCAGAAGGTCGCCGACGCCGCAGGAAGTCCAAGCTGAAACCATGGGCCCGCCATTTGACCTTCTCGATATGATGGCTGTCTGCACTGAGGCGGATGTTGCAGGTGTCGCCATTGGTCAAGACAATCCGGTTTGTCGTGTCGTAGAACTCCTCCATCTTGTCATGTGGATAGAACCCACTGGTGATGAATTCGAAGCACTTGCCACCTTCGGACAACCCGAGAATCTCGTGGAACACTTTGGCGTTGTTGAGTGGCTCGCCTTCACCACTGATGGAGATACGCTTGACCTCCGAGGCATTGATCAACCTGGCAAGGTTTTCCCGCGCCAACGTTGATAGCTCCATGCTAATGCCCGCTTTGTGCTTGTCGGCGTACATACAGAAGGCACAGCCGATGCCGCATATTTGTGTAATGTCGATGTATAAGAGGTGCCCCTGAAGATGCATAAA
>CAYUYI010000346.1:0-3081 GCA_964448995.1 uncultured Propionivibrio sp.
CCGGCCTCAACAAGCGCAGCCCGTGGTTTGCGGCGATCATGATGATGATGATGTTCTCGATGGCCGGCATCCCGTTCTTCGTCGGGTTCTTCGCCAAGTTTTCGGTGCTGCAGGCGGTCGTCATTGCTGACCAGATCTGGCTGGCCATTGTTGCGGTGTTCTTCTCGCTGGTCGGTGCCTACTACTACCTGCGAGTGGTCAAGGTCATGTATTTCGATCCGCCGGTCGATGACACGCCGATCAACGTCCCGATGGATTTCAAAGTGCTGATGTCGGCGAATGGTGCGGCGGTTGCGTTGCTTGGCCTGTTTCCGCAAATGTTGATGTGGGTCTGCCAGATGGCGATTGGCGCCTATCTGTTCTCACGCTAAGTATGAAGATTCGAAACGAACGCCCCGCTGGACGGGGCGTTTTTTTATGAGGTGATCATGAGCCAGAAGAATACCGACGAACATCCGCATCTGCAGGAAACCGAAATCGAGAGTACGCAGGTGTTTTGCGGGCGCCTGCTGGATGTCCGTCAGGATCGCGTCCGGCAACCGGACGGACATGAGACGACGCGAGAATATGTGCGCCATCAGGGCGCGGTGGTGGTGATCCCGATCCTTGACGATGGTCGTCTGCTTCTGGAGCGTCAGTTCCGCTATCCGTTGCGGCGCGCTTTCATTGAATTCCCCGCCGGAAAGATCGATCCCGGTGAGGATATCCTGACGACCGGTCAGCGCGAACTGCTCGAAGAAACCGGTTATGTGGCGGAAGACTGGCGCTATCTCGGTGTGACGCATCCGTGTATCGGGTATTCCAACGAACGGATCGAGATTTTTGTCGCTCGCGGCCTGCAACAACAATCCTCAGGCCAGCAACTCGATCATGGCGAATTTCTTGATCTGCTGACGCTGGCTCTCGATGATGCCGTTGACGCCGTCAGACGTGGCGAAATCACCGATGGCAAGACCGTCACAGCCCTGTTCTGGGCCGAGAAGGTGATTCGCTCAGGCTGGTAAGCCCGTTTTCGGGCCGTTTCCGGATCGGGTGGCGGCGCGGACGAAGTTGGCGAGTTCCAAGGGCGGTATCGGGCGGCCGGTGAGATAGCCCTGTAGCGTGTCACAACCGTGCGTGGCGAGAAACGCTGCTTGCGCCTCGGTTTCCACCCCTTCGGCAACCACCTGGATGCCAAGCGCTGCCGACATCTGGATGACGGCCGTGACGATCGCTGCATCTTCCTCGTCGGCCGGCAGGCGTTCGATGAACTGGCGGTCGATTTTCAGTGAACCGACCTGAAAGCGCTTGAGATAGCCGAGCGACGAGTAGCCTGAGCCGAAATCGTCAATCGCCAGCGTGAAGCCGGCCTGCCGCAAAGCGTCGAGCGTGGCCGGGCCGTTGTCGGTCATCAAGGCGTTCTCGGTGACTTCAAACTGAAAGTGTTCAATCTTCTCACCAAAACGTTCGAGCGTTTGCCGGATCGTGTCGACGACGGTTTGCCCTTCCTTGAGCTCTCGCGGCGACAAATTGACCGAGACTTTGGGCAGTTCGATGCCGGATGCACGCAGCATGGCCAGGTCTTCGCAGATGCGGATCAGCAGCCAGCTGCCGAGTTCCGTGATGAGGCCGGTATTTTCGGCGATCGGAATGAATTCGGCCGGAGAAATCGTGATTCCATCATCTGTTCGCCAGCGCATCAGCGCCTCGACGCCGACAAGCTGGCGCGTCACCGTCGATACCTGCGGCTGGTAGGCGACCCACAAGCCATGTCCCTGCTGCCGGATGGCCTTGCGCAAGGCAGCCTCGATGCGCAGTTCACCATGCACCTTGTCGTTGATCTGCTCGGAGAAAAACTGGTAGCGATTTTTACCCTGCGATTTGGCGACATACATCGCCATTTCCGACCAGCGCATCAGCGTCGACGGGTCGTCGCTGTCCGCGGGAATCATCGTCAGGCCGATACTGAGGCCGACGTGACTGGGGATCGGCGTCGTCGGAAAAGGCTCGGAAATGGCGGCAATCAGGTTGCCGGCGACCATGGCTGTTTTTTCCGGCGAGCCAACACCATGCAGGATGATCGCGAACTCGTCGCCCCCAACGCGTGCGACCAAATCCTGCGAGCGAACGGCTTTCTTCAGGCGTTCGGCAATCATCAGGAGAACCTGATCGCCGGCGGCATGGCCGCAGAGATCGTTGATCTTCTTGAAGTCGTCCACGTCCATCAACATCAGCGAACCAGCCTTGTTTTCGCGCTGGATCCGTTCTGTCGATTTGCGCAGTTCGCGTTCGAAGAAACGCCGGTTGGGCAGGCCGGTGACGCGGTCGTACAGCGCCATCTGTTCCAGTTGTTCCTCGGTCAGCGCCATCTTTCTGCGCAGGCCGGCAGTGAAACGCTGGGTGAGCAGCAGGGCGAACGTCCCGATGATCAGCAGGCCGACGAGGTATTCGAGCATCTTCACGTAGAGCGATTCGTAGGTGACCAGCAGCAGCAAGCTGCCGACACGGGTTCGCTCCTGAAAGATTTCCTGGCGTATCAGGTGGTGGAACAGTGGGAGAGAGATCGCCGGTTGAAGCACGGGTGCGCCCTCTACCGGTGCCGGAAGATGTGCGGGAAAGATCCGCTGTGGATCGTTGACGAAGGCCAGGAGATGACCGTCGTCCCGGTAGAGCGCACCGCCGATGATCTGTGAACTCAGACGGGTCGCGCCCAGAATTTCCTCCGCCGCTTGGCGGTCATTGAAAACCAGAGCAGCGGCGCTGGTGGCCCCGATAATCGCAGCCTCGGTCTTCAGCTCGGTCGTCAGCTGTTGCCTTCCCGAAACGTACTGATAACCGAGCAGGAGGACGAACGCAATCAACAGCGCCAACGCAGTGTTGAGCTGGTTCAGTTGTCGCGTTCGTCGCTCGTGGGTCTGGAGTTCCATCTTATTCAATGACGACACGCGCCAGGCGCAGTGCTTTCGAACTGAGTTTCAGGCCGCTGGCCTGCAAGGAGCGGAGGTTGATATCGAAAACCACGCGGCCGCCAACCTGTTCCAGATTGACCATGACGCCGCGCTGGAGAAAGCCCGGCGTATCGCCGAACAGCAGTATCGGCAC
>CAYUYI010000347.1:0-1914 GCA_964448995.1 uncultured Propionivibrio sp.
GGCTTGCTGGCGCGTGGGCCGGCGGCTTCGCGCGCCTTGTCGATCGCCGCCTTGAGCGACACGGCTTCTTCGGAGCCGGCTTCGAGTTGCGGCAGCAAGCGATCCCAGTAATCGGCGGCGGCGGCGAAATCCTGGCGGTCGCTGGCGGCCGCACCGGCCAGAAACAGGGCTTGCGGTTCGTTGGGGTCGAGCTTGAGCGCGCGGGCGACCAGGTTCTCGGCCTGCTTGGTGAATGTGCCGCCATTGGCCTGTGCCAGTGCTTCGGCATGATCGGCGAGCAGCGTCGGATCGCTCTCGACCAGCGCCGCGCCGTGCCCGAAGGCTTCGGCCGCTTCGGCAAAACGCCCGAGCGCTTTGTACGAACGCGCCAGAATGACCCAGCCCTTGGTGTCGTCGGGATTGGCTTTGAGGCGTTCGACCAGACGTGCCAGCATGGCATCGATTTCCTGCGCCTGCAGGTGGTCGCGATTTTTCTGGGTTTCCAGCGCTGGCAGGTTGCCGAGCTGGAAATAAATGAAACTGGCGGCAATCGCGATGAGCACGGCGAGGATCAGTGCGTTGCGTCGCCCGCCTGGCGGGATCGTCGAGTGTGCGGGTGCCGGTGTGGCGGTTTCTTCGAGCAGGCGGCGTTGCAGTTCGCTTTTTGCCTGTTCAAAGTCCTCGGGCGTGAGCAAGCCTTCGTTGCGGTCGCTGACCAGCTCTTGCAGCTGATCGCGGAAAATGTCGAGATTGGCCTGTTGCCGGTCGATCTTGCCGGTGGTCCGGGCGGTGCGCCACAAGGGCCACAGCATCAGGGTCAGCGCGGCTGCGGTGAGGATGGCCGCGCCGATGACAAATTGCATCGTGGCGCTCATGATTTCGGTTCTTCCTGCTGATTGAGCAGCGTCTCGGCCCGGCGTTGCTCAGCCGCACTGAGCGGCGCGTCTTCGATGGCGCGGGTGCGGCGGCGGAGAAAAACGAACAGCCCGCCGATGCCGGCCATCAACAGCAACAGGGGGCCGAACCACAGCAACAGGGTCGTGCCCTTGAGCGGCGGGCGGTAGCGGACGAAATCGCCGTAACGGCTGACCATGAATTCCATGATTTCGTTGTCGCTCTTGCCGTCGACGATCATGCCGCGGATTTCGCGGCGCAGATCGACGGCCAGTTCGGCCTGCGAGCCGGCCAGCGATTCGTTCTGGCAGACGAGGCAGCGCAACTCGGAGGAAATGGCGACGAGACGTTTTTCAGCGGCTTCGTTCTGCGCCACCGGCGCCGCTTCCTTGGCGTGCAGCGGCCAGGCCAGAGTCAGCGCGCAGAGTCCGGCGGCGGCCAGTATTCTCAGGCTTTTCATTGGTTGAGCTCTCCTACCAGCGGCAGGATCTTGCCGGCAAAGATATCGCGCGAAATCGGCCCGATGTGTTTGAAGCGGATGACGCCCGCCTTGTCGATCACGTAGGTTTCCGGCACGCCATAGACGCCATAGTCGATGCCGACGCGGCCATCCAGATCGAGCACCGACAGCGCATAGGGATCGCCGTGGCGCTTGAGCCAGGCGTTGGCGCGTTCGGTGGCCATGCCTTTTTCGGATTCGGGCGAGATCTTGGCGATGTCGTAATTCGCGTCGCCGCGGATTTCCTTGTAGTTGAGACCGATCAGCGTGACCGCCTTGTTCTTGGCCATTTCCACGAGCATCGGATGTTCCTGGCGGCAGGAGACGCACCACGTCGACCAGACGTTGAGCAGCCAGACCTTGCCTTTCATGTCCTGCGGCGAAAAGGTTTCGTTGCTGCCGAGCTTGGGCAGCGTGAACGCCGGCGCGGGCTTGCCGATCAGCGGAGACGGAACTTCGCGCGGGTTGAGATTGAGTCCGACGGCAAGAAAACCGACGAGGACGAAAAAGCCGATCAGCGGCCAGATAAAGCGGTTCATGCG
>CAYUYI010000347.1:2014-3080 GCA_964448995.1 uncultured Propionivibrio sp.
ACATAGACGTCGCGCAGGAAGCCGGCGTCGATGGCGGCTTCGGTCATCGGCATGCCGAAGGTCGGATAGATGCGCTTTTCCGGCGTCAGCTTGCGTTGAATCTTGCCGTTTTCGAGCAAATCGACGTCGCCGACGAGCGCCTGATAGTTCGGCCCCTTCGCTTCGCGGATGCCGTTGAAGCGGAAAGTGTAGCCGGCGAGGGTGACCGTGTCGCCGGGTTCCATCTTGACGTCCTTCTCGGCCTGATAGCCGTTGACCGCGGTGACGCCGAGCACGAAGGCGGCAACGCCGAGGTGGGCGAGGTGCATGCCGAGGAAGCTGGCGGGTTGGGCAAACAGGCCACTGCGCGTGGTGCGCATGCGCTGGGCGATGTTGAGTGCGCTGGTCACAACGATCCAGGCCGCGAGCAACAGGCTCAAGGCCACCAGGGGTTTCCATTCACCCCCGAGCAACGGGGCCGTCAATCCGACGAGGGCAGCGGTCACAAACGCCCAGCGCAGCAGCCGGGCCAGTTCCGGAATGCTGGCCTGTTTCCAGCGGGCGAAGGGCGCAACACCGATCAGGAACAGGGCCGGGAACATCAGCGGTGCGAACACCGAATCGAAGTAGGGCGGGCCCACCGACAGTTTGCCCATGCCGAGGGCGTCGATCAGCAGCGGGTAGAGCGTGCCGAGCAGGACCGAGCCGCAGGCGACCGCCAGCAGCACGTTGTTGGTGAGCAGCAGCGATTCGCGCGAGAACAGCCCGAAACGTCCGCCGAGGCCGACTTTCGGTGCGCGCCAGGCAAACAGCGCCAGCGAGCTGCCGATGACGAGGACGAGCAGGGCGAGGATGAAGATGCCGCGGCGCGGGTCGGTGGCAAAGGCGTGCACCGAGGTCAGCACGCCGGAGCGCACGAGGAAAGTGCCGAGCAGCGACAGCGAAAACGCGGAAATGGCCAGCAGCACCGTCCAGTTCTTGAAGCTGCCGCGTTTTTCGGTGACCGCCAGCGAGTGCACCAGCGCCGTGCCGACCAGCCAGGGCATGAACGAGGCGTTCTCCACCGGGTCCCAGAACCACCAGCCGC
>CAYUYI010000348.1:0-3078 GCA_964448995.1 uncultured Propionivibrio sp.
AGATAGGGTTCGGCGTCCTCGCCAACCGTCGCCATGATCAGCGGATCGCCCTCCAGCAATTTGAGGTTGTAAGCAATGTTGCCGGCGCACCCGCCGAATTCTCGGCGCATTTCAGGAACCAGGAAGGCGACGTTCAGGATGTGGATCTGGTCGGGCAGGATGTGGTTCTTGAAACGATCATGGAATACCATGATGTTGTCGTAGGCAATGGAGCCGCAGATGAGCGTAGGCATGGCGTGCTGTCGTGGTTTGGGTTGGCCGAGGAGGGCCGATTATAGCACCCGAAAGATGGCGGCTTGCCGGTTGCGGCTAGGGGTAAAAAACGTAAATCCGGTAGCCGGCAGCACTGACGTCCTTGGCTTCGATCCACAATCGTACGGCGATGTCGGAATGGGCCGGAAATGGCTGGTCGGCACGCAAGGTCGCGGGCAGATATTCTTCTGGCCGGAAGACACGACGGACGATCGGGGTGTCCTGCGTGTCGGTGAGCGCAAGCTCGAGTGCTGGATACGCCTGAGGGTAAGCGGCGCGGTTACGCACCGTCGCATTGAGAGCCAGCAGGTTGCCACGTGCGGCATCGCTCTGCAGATCTGAAGCCTCAATGCTGACGAGTTCAACATGCCGTGGCAAAGGAATATCAGTATTCAGTGCTTGGCTCAGCGCCTCCAGTGCCGGGCGTGCGGCTGGGAGGGTAATGGCCAGTTCGCTGCGGAAGCGGAAGGCGATCTGGCCAAGCAAAGCCAATGAGAATACGCCAGCAACCAGCACATACGGCCAGCGCGCCGGTTTCTCGGGCGCGTGATCGATGGATGCCGCCATGACGCCGACTGACCACTTGCTGTAACCGGGAACCTCGGTCATTTCACGCGGCAGGATGAGACCGGTCGCTTTGCCGAGTTCCTGGACTTCGGTTTCGCTGAGTGGATCGACTGGAGTTTCCGCGCCAGGCGCTATCCCCTCGCCGTCGGGTACCGCGGATGGTGCGCCTTCGGGGGCGGGTTCAAGCAGCACGCGCAACGAGGCGTCGGTCTCGGCGGGTGGTATCGGCGCAGCGGCGGTTGTTTCGGTAGCTGTTTCTGCGACCGGCGTCTCATCGGCGGGTCGCGCGGGCTGGGCGGACTGCGGTGCTTCGAGCGATACGGCGGCGGATGGCTCGACAAGCGCCGGCGAACTGACGACGACCTCATCGACAAGACTGTCGAGCGCATTGAAGACATGCTGGCACTGGCCGCAACGAACCTTGCCGGCGCGTGCCTTCAATTGCTCCGGCGTGACGCGGAAGGTGGTCTGGCAGTCGGGGCAGCGCGTCTTCATGCCGAATCCTTGGTGCCGGCAAGGCAAACCCAGCCGTCGCGCGTGTCGGCGACGGAAAGCGCCAGATAGGGCGCGTAGGCCTCGATCAGCTCTTCCGCCTGTTCGGCCAGAATGCCCGACAGCGCCAGCTTTCCGCCTGGCCGAACATGACTGCAGATGGCTGGCGCGAGGGCCTTGAGCGGATTGGAAAGAATGTTGGCGACAACGATGTCGAACTGTCCGCGGATATCCTTGGTCGAATCCTCGAACCGAGCACTGACCTGGTTACGTTCCGCATTGTCGGCAGCGGCGCTGACGGCTTGTGGGTCGATGTCGACACCGAGCACGTTGCCGGCGCCGAGTCTGGCCGCCGCGATGGCCAGAATACCCGATCCGCAGCCGTAATCCAGCAGTGAAACGTTGGGTGTTACCGACCGCTCGAGCCATTCGAGGCACAGGCGCGTGGTCGGGTGCGAGCCGGTGCCGAAAGCCATGCCGGGATCGAGCACCAGCACGATGGCTTCTGGGTCGGGCGCCTCATGCCAGGAGGGAACGATCCAGAGCCGATCCGACACTTGGATCGGCTCGAACTGGGCCTGCGTGAGTTGTACCCAGTTTTGCTCAGCGATGACTTCGCTCGTATAGGTTGGCAGTGTCGCGAGCCCGGCGAGCGGGGCGCAGACCGTCAGCAGAATATCCGGATCGGCGTCCTCCTCGAGCAGCGCGACAACACGCGAGCGCGTCCAGCCCGGGGTTGTGACCGAACCCGGTTCGCCAAACTGCGGTGTTTCCGCCGGTGTGCCGGCATCGGCGTCCTCGATGCTTGCCGACAAGGCGCCTTGTTCTAGCAAGGCGTCGGCCAAGGCTTCGGCATGTTGGCAGTCAGTTTCGATCGTGATGGCAATCCAGGGCATGGGGCTTACGGTTTCTTTTGGGTTTCGCGTTTGAGGGCAAGCACTTTTTCCAGATAGTGCAGATTTGCTCCGCCTTTGACGAGGTTGGCATCGTGCAGCAGATCCTGAAGCAGGGCGAGGTTGGTACGAATGCCCTCGATACGTGTTTCGGCCAGGGCGTTACGCAGACGCCGGATGGCATGGTCGCGATTTTCGCCGAAAGCAACGATTTTGGCCACCAGCGGGTCATAGTGAGCGGTGATTGCCTCCCCTTGCTGCAGCGAACAATCGACGCGTACCCCGGGGCCGCCGGGCAGATGCAGGCCAGAGATTCGACCGGGGGTCGGCAGGAATGTCTGCGGGTCTTCCGCATTGATGCGGCATTCAATGGCATGGCCGCGAAAAATCAGGTCGCGTTGGCGGCAACGCAGTTTCTCTCCGGCAGCAATCCGGATCTGTTCTTGTGCCAGATCGATGCCGGCGACCATTTCACACAGCGGGTGTTCGACCTGCAGGCGCGCATTGATGGCGCTGAAATGGAATTCGCCGTTTTCGACAAGGAACTTGAAACTGCCGATGCCGCGAAAATTGAGTCGTTGGCAAGCGTCGACGCAGCGCTCGCCGATCTTGGCCACCAGACGATTGGGGATGCCGGGAGCAGGGGCTTCTTCAATCAATTTGTGGCCTTTTCGCTGCAGCGAGCAGTCGCGATCGCCCAGATGGATGGCATTGCCGTGGGTGTCGGCGAGAACCTGAATTTCGATGTGGCGGGGATGTTCCAGATATTTTTCGAGGCAGATGTCCGGCCGGCCGCCGGCCGCGAGTACTTCGGAGCGTGCCTGGGCGACCGCGCTCTGCAGGGCCGCCTCGGTATGCACGACCCGCATTCCAC
>CAYUYI010000349.1:0-3065 GCA_964448995.1 uncultured Propionivibrio sp.
TGGCGCGATCGATCGAGCAGAGCGTCGAAGGCCGCATCGACACGATCGACGTGGTACTCCGCGCCTGTGCCGACGAAGTCCATCGACTGATGGCGGAGGGCAAGCTGGACAAGCCGCTGGTCACCGCTTTCTTCGAGCGACAGATGCAGCGAGTCCCGGCCATTTCCTATCTGCGCGCCACGAACGCGCAAGGTGACATCATTTACGGCAACGACAATGGTTCGGTACAGCGCTCGGTCGCCGACCGCGACTATTTCATCCGGCTTCGCAGCGACCCGACGCAAGATCAAATGCAGAGTCAGTTCGTCATTTCCCGCGTCGCTGACCGCTGGTCATGGCTGTTCATTCGCCGGATCAACACGCCAGGTGGCGCTTTTGGCGGTGTCGTCATCGCCGGCATGTTCGCCAGCGAGATCGAATCGAGCTTTTCGGCGCTGACACTGGAGTCGTCCGAATCCATCTCGCTGCGGGATGCGGAAATGCGCCTGATCGCTCGTTACGCAGCGACATCCCGGACCCGCCTTCCCCCGGGTGACCAGACACTCTCGCCGGCCTTTGCCAAGGCGCTGGCCGAACATCCGGATGACGGCAACTATGTGAGCGGTTCGACCAGCCTCGACGGCATCACTCGGATTCACACGTATCGGCGCAACCCCAAATACGGATTCAACATCAATATCGGCATTTCCACCGACGATGCCTTCGCCGGCTGGCGAAAGCAGGTCGCGCTGGTCTTCATTCTGGTGATGGCGTTCACGTCGATTTCACTGCTTTTCGCACGCATCATCAGCCGCGCGTGGCATCAGCAGGAAAATGCGCTGGCGGAACTCGATGCCAGACAAGCCTCGCTGGATCAGGCTCAGCACATCGCCCGGCTTGGACGCTATACCTACGACCTGAAAAACGACCGCTGGACCAGCTGCGATATCCTCGACGACATCCTTGGGATCGACGCCGATTATTCGCGCGATGCCGACGGGTGGCAAAATCTCGTTGCACCGGAATCACGCGCAGAAATGCAGGCTTATCTGCGCGATGTGGTCGCCCAGCGCCAGTCGTTCGACCGCGAATATCGCGTCATCCGCCCGCAGAACGATGAAATACGCTGGGTGCGCGGGCTCGGCCAAATCCAGCTTGATGACGAGAACCAGCCACAGTTTCTCGTCGGCACGATGCAGGACATCACCGAGCACAAGCATCTCGAAGAGCGACTGCATCATGAAGCCACCACCGACAAACTGACCGGTGCGGCCAACCGCCGCCGCTTCCTCGACTTGGCAAACAACGAAATCACCCGCGCGCAACGGCTCGAACGGCCGCTGTCATTGGCCATCATCGACATCGACCGCTTCAAGGAAATCAACGATGAGTACGGGCATCTCGCCGGCGACCAAGCCTTGCGTGAATTGGCCCAGACTTGTCGCCGATACATCCGCGAGATCGATATCTTTGCGCGTCTTGGCGGCGACGAATTCGTCATCCTGCTGCCCGAAGCCAGCCCGGAAAACGCGTTTGAAACCATCGAACGAATTCGCGAGGCCCTCGCCTCGCGGCCGCTCGCCTGCGAGAATTTCACGATCCCGATCACCCTCAGTTCCGGCATTGCCGGGCTGGCTTCGCCGCAGGAAAGTCTCGACATGCTGATCAATCGTGCTGACAAGGCGCTGTACACGTCGAAACGCACCGGCCGCAACCGCAGCACGATCAGCGACTGAAACCGGCGCCGCTTATTTTTGCGGTGCATATCGACATAACGAATCGGTATTTCATTTCCCCGACGAGGATCACTAAAGTGGCCCGGTTCAATCCACGGAGCCCAGCCCCATGAAACTCGAAACCCTCGCCGTCCACGGCGGTTATAGCCCCGATCCGACCACCAAGGCCGTCGCCGTCCCTATTTACCAGACGACCTCCTACGCCTTCGACAGCACGCAGCACGGCGCCGATCTGTTCGACCTCAAGGTGCCCGGCAATATCTACACACGCATCATGAATCCGACGCAGGACGTGCTGGAGAAACGCGTCGCCGCACTGGAAGGGGGTATCGCCGCGTTGGCCCTGGCTTCCGGCGCCGCTGCCATCACCTACGCGATCCAGACGATTGCCGAAGCGGGCGACAACATCGTTTCCTCGGCCACGCTCTACGGCGGGACATACAACCTTTTTGCCCACACCTTGCCGCAATTTGGCATCGGCGTGCGTTTTGCCGACCATCGCGACCCGACCTCGTTCGAACAACTGATCGACGACAAGACCAAGGCCATCTATGCCGAAACCATCGGCAACCCGCTCGGCAACATCACCGATATCGAGAAACTGGCCGAGATCGCCCATCGCCACGGGCTGCCGCTGATTGTCGACAACACCGTACCTTCACCGTATCTGCTGCGCCCGATTGAATTCGGTGCCGACATCGTCGTGCATTCACTGACCAAATATCTCGGGGGCCACGGCAACTCGATCGGCGGTGTCATCGTCGATAGCGGTAAATTCCCCTGGGCCGAACACAAGGAACGCTTCCGTCGCCTGAACGAACCGGATGTCTCCTATCACGGCGTCGTCTACACCGAAGCACTCGGTGCAGCGGCTTACATCGGCCGCGCTCGCGTGGTACCGCTACGCAACATGGGCGCCGCCATCTCGCCGTTCAACGCTTTCCTGATTCTCCAGGGCATCGAAACGCTGGCGCTGCGCCTTGACCGCATCACTGACAATGCGCGCAAGGTTGCCGAATACTTGCAAGGCCACGGCAAGGTGAAGTGGGTCAACTACGCTGGCCTGCCCGATCACCGGGATCATGCACTGGCACAGAAGTACCTCGGCGGCAGGCCATCAGGCATTCTCACCTTCGGCGTGCAGGGTGGGCTTGAAGGCGGTACACGCTTTCAGGACGCGCTCAAGCTGTTCACCCGCCTCGTCAATATCGGCGATGCCAAATCACTGGCCTGCCATCCGGCATCGACCACGCACCGCCAGTTGTCCCCGCAGGAACTGGCGGCAGCCGGCGTCACCGTCGATACGGTTCGCCTGTCGATCGGCATCGAGCACATCGACGATCTCATCGC
>CAYUYI010000350.1:0-3057 GCA_964448995.1 uncultured Propionivibrio sp.
CTCGAGCGCCGGATACAGAATTTCCTCGACGACCGGGCTAAGCCGGTGGATTTCGTCAATGAACAACACGTCATGCGGTTCGAGATTGGTGAGGATCGCGGCCAGATCGCCGGCACGCTCGAGCACCGGCCCCGAGGTTTGACGCAGCCCGACGCCCATTTCGGCAGCGATGATGTGCGCCAGCGTCGTTTTGCCCAGTCCGGGCGGGCCGAACAGCAGCACATGATCGAGCGAATCCTGTCGCCGCTTGGCGGCCTCGATGAAGATCGACAATTGTTCGCGGATCTTTGCCTGGCCGACATATTCTGCCAATCGCTTCGGGCGCAGCGCGCGCTCGATGGCTTCTTCCTGAGACGATTTCGCTTCGGCCGAAATCAGACGATCACGGGGCGAGTCATCCGTTACAGCAAACTGGTCAGTTTCGATCATGGCAATCAGATGGATGGCGATTCGTCGTAATCGACGTGTTCAAGCCACTCGCGAATCAGCACCTGCCCGAGTGCCAGCAGCGTCGGGCCAAGGAACAGGCCGATGAAACCGAACACCAGCACGCCGCCAAAGACTCCGACGACGATCAGCAATAGCGGCAAGCTCGACGTGCGCGAGATCAGGATCGGCTTGAGAAAATTGTCTACGCTGCTGATGCCGAACATGCCCCACAGCACCATGAAGATCGACCAGCCGGTCTGTCCGCCTTCGTATAACCAGACCGCCGCACCGGCCCAGATCAACGTCGCGCCGATCACCGGGACCATGGAGAAAAAGAAGGTGGCAACCGTCAGGATGACAATGCCCGGCACGCCGGCGACGATGAAGCCAACCATCGCCACCAGCGCTTGCGCCGCGGCCGTGCCAACGATACCGATCATGACACCGGTGACCGTGCCGTCGGCCAGCCGGAACATGCGCTCCCCCAGATTGCCGGCGAGTTTGCGACTGGCGGTACGGACCGCGTCGGCATAGGTGTCGGCATCGCGAAAAATGAAGAAGGCAAAGAAAATCACCAAGGCCAATTGGAACAGCCCCTGACCGAACAGCGATACCGCCGCCAGCGCCATCTTGCGCGTCGGCGCAATCAACTGGCGCAGCAACTCGTTCATCTCCTCGCGACTGGCGATCAGCTTGTGCCAATAGTCGGCGAATCCGCTCCCGAACAAGGGAACCTCCGAGACCCAATCAGGCACGTCCGCCGGCAATCCAGACTCGAGAAGCGGGCGCAGATAAGCAATGGCCAGTTCGACGCCATCCGCCAACGAGCCGGATAGCAGGGCCATTGGCAGAACCAGCAACAAGACCAGCAGAAGACAAAGCAATGCGGCCATCAGGTTGCGCCGGCCACGGCACAGCTTGAGCAAGGCGTCGCGCATCGGCGAAGAGGTCACACAAATCACGACCGCCAACAGCAAGGTACCAATAAATGGCGTCAAGACGGCGATGCAGCCGATCAGCAGCAGCGCGACAATGGCAATCTGCAGAATCTGTTTCTGGGTTGAGTACAAAATCACACCTTGGAGAGCAGTTTCAACGCCTGCCGGATACCGTCCGAAGTGCCGGTCTCCGCGGGCAGCTGTTTCATGGCCGCCGACGCTTCGCGCTCATTGTACCCCAGCGCCAGCAATGCATTGAGAATGTCGCTGTGGCTATCTTCGACGATGCGCGTCGCCGTTGGCAGCGCCTCAGCCAGCTTGCCCTTGAGTTCGAGCAGTAGGCGCTCGGCCGTCTTTTTGCCGATGCCCGGCACCTTGACGAGGCGCCCGCCCTCCTGACGCGCCACCGCTTGGGCCAGATCACCGACCGACAAGCCGGAAAGCACGGCCAGCGCGGTTCGCGCGCCGATTCCGGAAATCTTGATCAGTTGGCGAAACGCGAAACGTTCCTCTTCAGTGCCAAAACCATAAAGAAAATGCCCGTCCTCGCGCACGGCGAGATGTGTCAGTAAAACAACCGGCTCGCCCAGCCCCGGCAAATTGTAAAAAGTGCTCATCGGCACATCGACTTCGTAGCCCAGGCCATGAACATCGACCAGCACCTGGGGGGGATTCTTTTGCAGCAACGTTCCGGCGAGACGTCCGATCATTTCCTTGTCCTTTGCTTGAGTTCGGTAATGCGCCCGTTGCGCACCCGCAGCCCCGTATCTGTCAGCCCCCCCAATCCCTGCCCGCCATGGGCATGGGCCACGGCACAGGCCAGGGCATCGGCGGCATCGGGACTAGGATCGCCCGGCAACGCCAGCAAACGACGAACCATATGCTGCACCTGGACTTTGGCTGCCTTGCCATTGCCTACCACGGCCTGTTTGACCTGCAAGGCTGTATATTCGGCCACCTCGACACCGCCGGACACCAGCCCGGTAATCGCCGCGCCGCGCGCCTGTCCGAGCAACAGAGTGGATTGGGGGTTGACGTTAACGAAGACGATTTCGATGACTGACTGATCCGGTCGATATTGCGCGACCAGTTCGCGCACGCCGGCGTGGATCGTTCCCAACCGCTCGGGCAGCGAGGCCTCGCCATCCGTGCGGATACAGCCGCTGGCCACATAGGTCAACCGCGCGCCCGCCTTCTCGATCACGCCGAAACCGGTGACGCGCAGCCCGGGATCGATGCCCAGAATGCGAATCCGGTGGGTTGTCGGTGTTTTCAAAGTGCGGGCACTCAAGGCGAGGGAAACCATCTAGCCGACAGTATACCGGCACAAGCCGACGTCACGATGCCTCGTGCAATTTTCCGCACACGAATTCTTCACCTTTCCGACGATCCGCAAAACCGGACCCGACGCTCTTTAGACACCGAGCGATACAACATGAAAATCAGACAGTTACAAAAAAACGCTCTTTGTTTATGACGGGAACAGGATTTGCTAGAGCGCTCCCGCATTGCTCATTACTACAGGAGAGTCAGCATGACCAGTCAAGCAGAGAAGGATAAGACAGTCGCACCAACCACTGAAAGCCAAGGCGTGATGGCACGCTATGGCCTGATATTAGCCACCATCGCGCTGACTGCCATCGTCAGCTTGCCGCACCCGGCCGGCTTGCCCGTCGCCGGACAAAACATG
>CAYUYI010000351.1:0-3056 GCA_964448995.1 uncultured Propionivibrio sp.
CGCTTCCTGGCGCTGCTGCCCTACACCGATAACCACCAATAAGCGAGGAGACGACGATGCAAATTATTCTGATGGAAAAAGTCGTCAATCTCGGCAACCTCGGCGATCTCGTCAAGGTCAAGGATGGCTACGCCCGCAATTTCCTGATCCCGCAAGGCAAGGCCAAGCGTGCCACGCCGGCCGCCAAGGCTGAATTCGAAGCGCGTCGTGCCGATCTGGAGAAGGCTGCCGCTGAGAAGCTGGTCGCTGCTCAGGAATTCGCCACCAAGCTCGAAGGCGTCGACGTGACCGTGGCGCGCAAGGCGGGCGTCGATGGCCGCCTGTTCGGTTCCGTGACCAACTACGACGTGGCGGAAGCGCTCAAGGCGCTCGGTTTCGAGGTCGAGAAGTCGTCGATCCGCATGCCGATGGGGCCACTCAAGGCGGTGGGCGAAACGATGCTGGAAATTGCCCTGCACACCGATGTGCTGGCGAACGTCAAGGTGCACGTGGTCGGCGAGCAGTAATTCGCGCCTTCAAGCGGTTCCGAGAAAAAGCCTTGCCTTCGGGCAGGGCTTTTTTGTTAACGATGTACGGTGCGGAGTAGTAGACTCACGTTCTTTGATTTCCGTCTCTCCGCTCACGAATTTCGAAGTCGATTATGGCTAAATCCGCCTATACGAAAAATTACCAGAAGGATGCACCGCTCGATCCTGTGCTGGCGCAGTTGCGTATTCCACCGCATTCGGTTGAGGCCGAGCAGTCGGTGCTGGGCGGATTGCTGCTCGATAATGCTGCGTTCGACAAGATTGCTGACCGGATCAGCGAGACCGATTTCTATCGCGATGAACACCGGCGTATCTATCGTCAGGTTCAGCGCTTGCTGGAACGTGGCCGGCCGGCCGACGCGGTGACCGTTGCCGAAAGTCTGGATACGGCGGGCGAGGGGGGCGAGACCGGTGGGCTTGCCTATCTGGGCGAACTGGTCGCCAACACGCCGTCGGCAGCCAATATTGTGCGGTATGCCGAGATCGTCCGAGATCGTGCGTTGTTGCGACGCCTGGTGACGGCGGGGGACGAGATTGCCGATAGCGCGCTCAATCCGGTCGGTCGCGACCCCAAGCAGTTGCTTGACGAGGCCGAGGCCAAGGTTTTTGCCATCGCCGAAGGTGGTTTTCGCCACCAGACAGGCTTCCAGCACATCAATCCGCTGCTGACGCAGGTCGTCGAACGCATTCAGGAATTGCACGACCGCGACAATCCCTCTGAAATTACCGGCATTCCAACCGGTTATCACGACCTCGACAACCGGACTTCGGGTCTGCAGCCGGGGGATCTGTTGATCGTCGCCGGGCGCCCGTCGATGGGCAAGACGTCATTCGCCCTGAACATGGCCGAACACGTGGCGATCGAAGTTGGCCTGCCGGTCGCGGTGTTTTCCATGGAAATGGGAGGGTCCCAGCTGGCGATGCGGATGCTCTCTTCCGTTGGCAAACTTGATGCGCACCGCGTGCGGACGGGGCGCCTCAACGACGATGAATGGGCGCGTCTGTCGTTTGCGCTCGGCAAGATGCACGAGGCACCACTCTACATTGACGAAACGCCCGCGCTCAATCCGATTGACCTGCGTGCGCGGGCGCGCCGCCTATATCGGCAATGCGGCAAGCTTGGCCTGATCGTCATCGACTACCTGCAACTGATGTCGGCGGCGAACGGCGGCGGCGAAAACCGGGCGACGGAAATTTCTGAAATTTCGCGTTCGCTCAAGGGGTTGGCCAAGGAGCTGAGTGTGCCGGTGATCGCTCTGTCGCAGCTCAACCGCTCGCTGGAGCAACGTCCGAACAAGCGGCCGGTGATGTCCGATTTGCGTGAATCGGGTGCCATCGAGCAGGATGCGGACGTGATCATGTTCATCTACCGCGACGAGGTCTATCACCCCGATACGCCGGACAAGGGGACGGCCGAAATCATCATCGGCAAGCAGCGTAACGGCCCGATCGGCACCGTGCGGCTGGCGTTCCTCGGCGAATACACGCGCTTCGAAAATTTTGCCGCGCCCGGGATGTACTGATCGATTAATCCAGCGGTCAGGGCGTTTCGGTTCGTGTGGCCGTGACGCTATAGTTCATCCGTGTGCTGTCCTGACTGTCGAAACGTCCTTCGGTTGTTTCCAGTGTCGGATAAATGAGGTGGGGCAAGGTGTCGGCAGCGCTCGCGCCGCGGAGCGTAATATCCTGTGCGGCGTTGAAACCGATCCAGTTCATTTCCCAGAAACCGAACAGCAATTTCTTGAACACCGGTAGTTTCGGATCAGCGCTGCTGATGTTTTCTTCCGCGATTGCCTTGCGTACGTCGGCGGGATCAACGCCGATCCAGCTATAGCCGGGAATGTAAAACTCGGCGCGGCAATGTTGCGCTTCGTTGAGTTCACCGAGGATGCCGAGGCTGCCGAACAGGCGCGAGGTGCCCATGCGCAACCCGAAAACCGGACGCGCCGGGATACCGACGGAACGGCACAACGCGACGAACAGTTGAGCAATGTCAGCACTGCGCCCGACCAGTTTGCCGTTTTCCAGCAGGTTGGCAACGTTGGCGTTGCCCAGTCCTTTTCCGGCAGAGTCAAATTCAGTGTTTCCGATGACCCAGTCGTAGATGGCCTTGCCCATCGCCAAGGGGTCCTTGATGCGGCCGATGGCGCGTTCGGCCGTCTTGCGAACGATGCCATCCACGGCAATCTGGCTGGTTGGTTGCAGGCATTGCCTCAAGACCTCGGTGCGTTCGGCGATGGCGCCGCGCCGGGTGACATCGAAATGGCGATCCTGCGTAGCGATCTGGCTGACGATCTGCAATTTCGGATTGTCCGTGCCTTCGGTCCACTCCGCGACAAACACCTCCATTTCCGCAACTGGGTCACGGTAGATGCTGGCGCTGCTGAAGTTGCCTTCCCATGTGTGACTGAGCGAACGTTGCCAGAGCGTATCCTTGTACTGCGCCAACGGCAGCCACAGGCGTGCCCGCCCTTTGACCCGCTTCAGAGCGATGTTGGTCTGGATGTCCACCGTGCGCCAGCGGGCCGG
>CAYUYI010000352.1:0-3047 GCA_964448995.1 uncultured Propionivibrio sp.
TCTCACGTTACCACGCACTGCGCCATCAATGACATTTCCAAGCGAGTCACCCCTACCCGCCTGCGTCGCGTCATCGACGTCACGCTCGAAGCGCTTGAGTGTCTCGGCATCGAGACCCCCCGCATCGGCGTGGCTGGCCTCAATCCGCACTCCGGCGAGGGCGGCATCCTCGGCACGGAAGAGGCCGAAGTTATCACGCCGGTCATCAACGAGTACATTGCCAAGGGCCGTGACGTCAGCGGCCCGGTGCCCGGTGATACCGTATTCATCAAGCTGCGCGGCAACCATTTCGACGCGGTCATCGCCATGTATCACGACCAAGGCCATATTCCGGTCAAGCTGCTCGGGTTCAATGTCGACCCAGCAACCGGAAAATGGCAAGCAATCAGCGGCGTCAACGTCACGCTCGGACTTCCGATTCTGCGCACTTCGGTTGACCATGGCACCGCCTTCGACATCGCAGGCAAAGGCATCGCCAACGCAGACAGTCTGGTCGAGGCCGCTGAATACGCGCTCAAACTGCTTGAAGGCCGCCGCAAGAAAGGGCTTTAATTTACGAAGAGGTTCACATATGACGGAAGCCGCGCAACGAATTCACCCCTGCCCCAGCGAAGCCTCGCGTTTCGAGGCCGACATCCCGGCTGTTTGCGTGCAGAACCACGCAGCCAACCTGATGCCGCTGCCCAACGGCGACATCGGCTGCGTCTGGTTCGGTGGCACGCAGGAGGGTATTTCTGACATTTCGATCTATTTTTCGCGCCTGGCCAAGGACGCCACGTGTTGGACAAATCCAGTCAAGCTCTCGGACGACCCAACACGATCGGAGCAAAACCCGATCCTCTTCCCTGCCCCGGACGGCAAGCTGTGGCTGCTCTACACGGCGCAGAAATCAGGCAATCAGGACACCGCGATCGTTCGCTACCGCATTTCCGACGACAACGGCGAAAGTTGGGGGCCGATCGGGACATTGTTCGAAAAAGCCGGCACCTTTGTCCGTCAACCGGTCGTCGTGCTCGACAACGGTGACTGGCTGGTCCCGGTGTTCTACTGCCGCACGGATCCCGGCGAAAAATGGGTGGGCAACAACGACATCAGTGCGGTCATGATTTCAACTGACCAGGGCAAAACCTGGCGCGAATACCCGGTTCCGGACAGTGTTGGCTGCGTGCACATGAACATTGAGAAGATGCCCGATGGATCGCTGTTCGCACTGTTTCGAAGCCGCTGGGCCGACAACATCTACAGCAGCCGTTCGCCCGACAACGGGCGCACTTGGACACCGCCACAGCCCACCGAACTGCCCAACAACAACTCGTCAGTCCAATTTACGCGGCTCGCCAACCACCATTTGGCCATCGTCTACAACGACATCAGTTCGGCACAAGCCACCGAGCGCCGTCTCTCACTGTACGATGAAATCGAAGACGACTCTGACGTACCGCAGAAAAGCCAGACGACGGTCGAACTCGAGCCGGTTTCGACCGGCAAGCGCGCTTTCTGGGGCACGCCGCGCGCCCCGATGACACTGGCCATCTCTGAAGACAACGGCAAGACCTGGCCTTACAAGCGCAACCTGGAGACGGGCGACGGCTATTGCATGTCGAACAACTCGGAAAAACAGATCAACCGCGAGTTCTCCTACCCGTCGATCAAGCAAGGCGCGGATGGCGCCCTGCACATCGCCTATACCTACTGGCGGCAGAAGATCAAATACGTCCGCGTCACCGAAGACTGGGTCAAAGGCTGACCTCCTCACCGAACTACAGGAAAACCGACATGAACACCTACTCGCTACTTAATGCCGGCCGCGTCAATGCCGGTCCGGGAAGCATCGACAGCCTCAAGGAAGTCGTCGCCGACTTCAACGCCAGGAACGTTCTGATCATCAGCGACAAAGGCGTCGCCGGTGCCGGCCTGATCGCCCGCCCGCAGGCGCTGGTGGAAGAGGCAGGCGCCTCGGTCAGCATCATCGACGACACGCCACCGGAACCCAGTGTCGAGCAGGTCGAATCAATTCTCGCCGCAGCGCAAGGAACAGCCTGGGATCTCGTCATCGGCATCGGCGGCGGTAGCGCGATGGATGTCGCCAAGATCGTCGCGGTGATGCTCAACAATGACGTCAAGTTGCACGATCTGCTGAACAAGGCGCCGATCCCGCACCGCGGCATCCCGACCGTCATGGTGCCGACCACAGCCGGCACCGGCTCGGAAGCCACACCGAACAGCATCATCCTGGTACCGGAAGACGAACTCAAGGTGGGCATTGTCAGCCCGAAACTGATGCCCGACTGCGTGATCCTTGATCCGCAAATGACGCTCGGCCTGCCGCCAGCGATCACCGCATCGACCGGCATGGACGCGTTGTGCCACGCCATCGAATGCTATACCTCCAAAAAAGGCAACCCGTTCAGCGAAATGATCGCCCTCAAGGCCATCCGACTGATTTCGCGCAGCATCCGCGAAGCCTTCAAAAACGGGAAAAACCTCGATGCCCGCCACGACATGCTGCTCGGTGCCTTTTATGGCGGCATGTGTATCGCCGCGTCAAGCACCACCGCGGTGCATGCGCTGGCCTATCCGCTCGGCGGCAAATATCGCATTGCCCACGGCATTTCCAATGCCATCCTGCTGCCCTACGTGATGCAGTTCAACGCCGTTGGCAATGAAGCCAAGTTCCGCGACATCGCCGAAGCCATGGGTATCGACATCGCCCGACTCAGCGATGCCGAAGCGACGCAGGCCTTTATCGCAGCGCTGTTTGCCTTCAACCACGATCTGGAGATCCCCGCCAATCTCAAGCGTTGGAACATCACCGAAGCCGACCTCGAGACACTGGTGGAAGGGGCCGCCAAGGTGACGCGCCTGCTCGACAACAACCCGCGACCGATGAACAAGGACGATATCCGGGCGGTTTACCTGAAACTGCTCTGAGGACGCCAACTCACACGCCGGCATGGCGCGCCGCAAACAACAGGAATTCGGCGGCCGGCAGCGGCCGGGCATAGTAGTAGCCCTGGGCCTCATCGCATCGGTAGAGGCGCAGCAAA
>CAYUYI010000353.1:0-3046 GCA_964448995.1 uncultured Propionivibrio sp.
TACGACAAACGGATTAAGAGTCCGCTGCTCTACCAACTGAGCTAACGCCCCACAAGGGATTTCTATTATACACCGTAAGCGGTGTTTCCTGGTAGGTCGGGGGAGATTCGAACTCCCGACCAACGGATTAAAAGTCCGCTGCTCTACCGACTGAGCTACCGACCCAGAAAAACAGAACGCCGGATTATAGTGAGACAGCTGCGTGCTGTCAACGCAAACAGAAAATCACACCCTGTACAGGGTGGGATCGGGGACGCCGGCCGCGGCAAATCCCTCACGACGAAGACGACAAGAATCGCAGACACCACACGCCCGCCCAGCCTCATCAGCCTGATAACACGAAATGGTAAGTCCATAGTCAACGCCGAGCGCATGACCGCGGCGAATAATTTCCGCCTTGGTCAGGTCGATGAGTGGCGCGTGAATGGCGAGATGCTCGCCCTCAACCCCAGCCTTCGTCGCCAGATTGGCCATCGACTGAAATGCCGCGATATATTCAGGACGGCAGTCCGGATAACCGGAATAGTCAACGGCGTTCACGCCGACATAGATATCGCGGCTCCCGAGCACCTCGGCCCAGGCCAAGGCAAGAGAAAGCATGATCGTGTTGCGTGCCGGCACGTAAGTCACCGGAATTCCAGACTGAACACCTTCGACTGGCACCGCGATGCGACTGTCAGTCAGCGCCGACCCGCCAAAGGCGGCGAGGTCGAGCGTCAGAATCCGGTGTTCCTTGGCGCCAAGGTTCGAGGCAACCCGTTTGGCTGCTTCGAGTTCGGTGTGGTGGCGCTGGCCGTATTCAAGCGACAGGCAGTAGCATTCATGCCCTGACTGACGGGCAATCGCGAGCGCTGTCGCCGAATCAAGACCGCCAGACAGCAGGATGACCGCACGCGATGGCTGCGCAAAATGGGGATTTGTCATGAAACCTTGTTATCTCCGACATCTGTGGCATCGTCGCTTTCCGACTCCGATTCAACGATGAGCGATGAAAGCTCCCGGTCGAGCAACTCAGGATTGCCGAGGTTGAGTTCCACGAGCCGCCGCAAGTGGGTCACACTGTCAAGGTCGATGCCTTCGCACACCAACCCGGCATAGCGGCCCTCCACGTGCGTCACCTTGATATCCATGCTGATTCGATCGTCTGTCTCACCCAGGCGGACATGCAATTTTCCAGATTCACCTTCCGCCACCGATGTTTTGACTGGCAGACGGATCAACGCTCCCTTCAGCGAGAGATCGATCACGATAGTGTCCAGCGCCTGGATCGAGAAAACCAGCCGCGCCGGGGCGTGGAAGGCAACGCGTGAATATTGGCGTCGTTCATCGGCCATGTTCGTCTCCTTGGCTATTTTCCCTGCATGTTACCCCAAAGCAGTTTGTGAAGCTGCATCTGGAAGCGGACCGGCAAACGGTCGGCGAGCACCCACTCCGCCAGCATCCCCGGGTCCAGCGCCCCCTGAACCGGAGAAACCAACACCGGGCAGCGTCCCGTCAAAGCGTACTGCTCGATGGTCTGCCGCGCCCAGTCGTAATCGGCACGATCGGCGAGCACGAATTTGACTTCGTCGCGCGGCACCAACAAATCGACATTGGGCCAGTAATTTTTCCCGACCTCCCCGGAGGACGGTGCTTTGAAATCCACAATGCGCGAAACACGAGGATCAACGGCGGCAATATCCAGCGCCCCCGAGGTCTCAAGCGAGACGTCGTAGCCGGCATCGCACAGAGCCGTCAGCAAGGGCAGGCAGTTTTTCTGCGCCAGCGGCTCGCCGCCCGTCACGCACACATGCGGCGTAGCATACGGCGCAATCTGCGCCATAATCGCCGCCAGCGACAGCCGATGTCCGCCGGCAAAAGCATGCGCCGTGTCGCACCATAGACAGCGCAACGGACATCCGGTGAGCCGCACGAAGACGGTCGGCAGACCGACGCGCGTCGCCTCACCTTGGAGTGAATGAAAAATCTCGCTGACTTTGAGCGTCAGCGACTGGCTCCGACCGGTCACCGCCTTACTTCTTCAGGCGCTGTTTTGCGGTCGTCGCCGCCGGACTCCCCGGATACTTGGCCAGCACCGTCTCGAACGTGGTTTTGGCCCCTTTGGCATCGCCGATTTCCTGCTGACAGGTCGCAATCCCGATCAGGGAATCCGGCGCCTTCGGATGCTGTGGCCACTTGGCCACCACCACCTTGTGCGCATCAATCGCCTTCCGGCAATCACGCAGCGTGTAATGCGCGTTGCCGAGCCAATACTGGGCGTTCGGCGCCAGGGTACTCTCCGGGTAGTTCTTGCCAAAAGTCTCGAAGGCGCTTGCCGCTTCCTTGATCTTGTTGGCCTTGAAGAAATTGAGCGCCGCTTCATAGTCCCGCGATTCGGCAGCCGGATCGGCCACAACCACTTTTTTGCCGGGCTCGGCCCCCCCCTTGGAATCATCGGCAGCTTTGCCATCAGGCGTTTCGCTGCCGCCATTCGGGGACTCGATCTTGCGCAAACGGCCATCCAGATCGACATAGAAGTCCTGCTGACGCTTCTTAGCCGATTCCAACTCGTAGGTCAGGGCTTCAACCTGCCCACGCAGTTTGGCATTTTCCTCGCGCAAAGACTGGAGTTGGTTGACCAGATCGAATTGCGCCTTGGACAGCGTTTCCAGGCGCTCGTTGGTCTGGATCGAAAGATCCTTGATCTGCCGACGCGCCTCGTCGTCATCGAACATGCCCGCATACGCCGGTTGCGCGCCGAAAGCGGCGAGCGAAAGAACCAGCGCAATCAGGCGCGGAGCGTAACGCGAACGGCGCGCCGTCATGTCAGAACTCGCCGCTGTAGAGCATGTCGCCGCGACGATTTTCCGCCCAAGCGGCTTCGTTCTGGCCTTCGCTCTTCGGTTTCTCTTCGCCGAGGCTGACCGACTCGACCTGATCTTCACGAGCACCAAGCAGCATCAGCATCTTCTTGATCGAATCGGCCCGCTTCTGGCCAAGCGCCAAGTTGTATTCACGGCTGCCGCGCTCGTCGGTATTGCCTTGCACAAGCATCTTGAACTGGCGG
>CAYUYI010000354.1:0-3036 GCA_964448995.1 uncultured Propionivibrio sp.
CTGGATCGCGCCGAGTTCGAGTTGGCGCAGTTCCAGAGCGGGGCGCGCAATTTCCGTAGCCTCAGCATCCAGTTGGCGGCCGAGCGCGGCGGTGAAGTGCGCCTGATTTATCAGGTGAGCCGGGCAGGCTGGCAGCCGGCGTACCGGGCGGCGCTTGACTCGGCGCAGGGCACGGTCGATCTGGAGCGACTGGCGCAGGTGTCGCAGAAGAGCGGCGAGGACTGGAAGGACGTGAAACTCAAGTTGTCGACCGGGCAGCCGCAGGCTTTCCGCGAGCCGGTCGATCCTCACACGCGCCGTCTCGTCTATCACCGTCCGCAACCGGTTGAAGAGCGCCGCGTCATGGCCGCGCCGATGCCGGCGATGGCCGCTGCGCCGATGGCCAAACGGGCTGAAGCGGCGCGTGCCGAGGATGACTATGTCGCGCCGGTCATCGAGACGGTCGGCGCCTTCGCCAGCGAGTTCGAGGTGCCGGGGCGCGTGACGCTGCCCGCCGACGGGCGCGAGGTTGCCGTGTCGCTCGGCAAGCAGGCGTACGCCGCGACGCAGCGCGTGCAGGTCACCCCGGCGGTGAACCGGCATGCCGTGCTGGTCGCCGAATTCGAGCGTTCGACCGGCGTCTGGCTGCCGGGGAATATCCAGCTCTTCCGTGATGGCAGCTATGTCGGTGCGACACGCTGGTCTCCGGCTGGGAATGAGCGTTTCGTCCTCGGTTTCGGGACGGATGATCTCCTGCGGGTGACGGTCGATCGCAAGGTGCTGCAGGACGGCACGGCCGGGTTTACGGGGCAACGGCTACAGCGCAAGGTCGGCGACACCTATGCGCTGACCAGCCTGCATCGCAATCCGGTCGAGGTGCTGGTGCTCGAGTCTTCACCGGTGGCCCAATCGCAGGAGATCGAAGTGGAGCGCAGCTTCCAGCCGGCGCCCAGTGGCGAAGCGTGGAAAGAGCGACCCGGCGTGGTGTTCTGGAAGAAAAATCTGGCGCCGGACGAGACCTGGAAGATCGATGTCGGCTACACCATCAGTTATCCGAAGGAAGGTTCGGTCAGCGGCTTGCCGTGAGCCGGTGTTCTTGGGCTGGATGGTCGCGGCGCCTTGTCAGCCAATAAGGACGGGTGTTTTGGCGAGGTGCATGGCTGCAAGTCAATATCCATGCGCCTTTCGGCCAGATGCTCAGAAATCCGGAGGGCACGTGAAGTGCAGTGGTTTGCCGGTAATCGGGTGAGCGAACGCCAGATGTTCTGCGTGCAGCAGCAGGCGGTCGGCCTTGTTTTTTGAGCTTGGGCAGGCGTAGAGCGGGTCGCCGAGGATCGGGTGGCCAAGTGATTGCATATGCACGCGCAGCTGGTGGGTGCGCCCGGTTTCCGGGACAAGCTCGACGCGGGTGCAGTCCTGCGCTTCGTTGTATTGGAGCGTGCGATAGCGGGTGAGCGAAGGTTTGCCGATCTCGAAGTCGACCTTGTGCAGCGGTCGGTTCGGCCAGTCGACGATCAGCGGCAGATCGACCTCGCCGCTTTCCGGTAACAGGCGGCCGTTGACCAATGCCACGTAACGCTTGTCGACCGCCCGCTCCTGAAAAAGGATGCTGAGTCGGCGATGCATGTCCTTGCCGCGGGCCAGCACGAGCAGGCCCGAGGTGTCGAAATCGAGCCGGTGTACGATCAGTGCGTCCGGAAACTCGCTCTGCACGCGGCCGATCAAACAATCCTGCTTGTCTTCGCCGCGCCCGGGAACGGACAGCAGGCGGTGGGGCTTGCTGACCACGAGCAGCGAGCGGTCGGCGTGGATCAGCTTGAAACCGGACGGGTTGGCCGGGGCGAGCGGTGGCAGGATGGCAGGCATGAAGGCGTGTGTTCGATGTCGAGGCGCGTATTGTCGCGCATTTGTGGCGTCATTTTGCCGGCAGCGCCGTGTCGGGTCACGGTCATTTGCCTGATACACTACTGACCTCCTGCGCGCGCATGCCGGTTTTCGGCGCCGCTTTCCTGAAGTCGTTTCCATGAATACCTTGTTTCATCACGTGGCGCTGGCCGCCCCCCTGTTCGCGCTTGTCCTGATGGGCTATGTCGTGATGCGCCTGTCGGGATGGACGGCCGAAGTGGCCGAGAGCCTCTCGAAGTTCGTTTTTGTCGTGGCGTTGCCGGCGATGATGTTCCGCCTGATGTGCGGCATGTCCAAGCTGCCTCCCGTCGACGCGCGGCTGCTGATCGCCTTTTTCGGTGGCTGCGTGATCGTGTTCGCGCTCGGTCGTCTCGTCGGCTGGAAGCTGTTTGGCCTCGATGGCGTGTCGCAGTCGGTCTTCGCCCTGGGCGGCGTTTTTTCCAACAACCTGATGCTGGGCCTGCCCCTGGCCAAGATCGTGCTCGGCGACGCGGCAGTGCCGTCCGTGGCGATGGTGCTGGTGTTCAACTCGCTGACGATGTGGACGATGGTTACCGTCTCGGTCGAGTGGGCGCGTCACGGCAGCTTTTCGGTGCATGGTTTTGCGCGCACGGCACGCAGTGTGCTGACCAATCCGCTGATTCTGGCCATTATTTTCGGCACGATGATCGGGCTGACCGGCATTCAGTTGCCGGAGGTGATCGACGTGCCGCTCGGCATGGTGGCGCAGATCGCGACGCCCTTGTCACTGATTGCCTTGGGCATGGGGCTGGTGCAGTACGGGATTCGGGGCGGCTGGCAGATCAGCACGGCGATCACGGTGATGAAGCTGATTATCCAGCCGTTCGTGGTGTGGGTCTTGGCGCGCCTGCTCAAGCTGCCGGTGATGGAAACGCGGGTGGTGGTCCTGCTGGGTTCCATCGCGCTCGGCGTCAACGTCTATCTCGTGGCCAAGCAGTTCAAGGCGCTGGAAGGCGCCGTGGCCAGCAGCCTGGTGCTTTCGACGGTGATGGCCGCGGTGACGACGCCGCTGGTGCTGACGCTGACGGGCGAGTGATCAGCCGACCGACCTGCCCGAGCCGCAGGCGCGCAGGAACTCGTTGCGCCACTGCGCCGAGCTTTCGAATTCTCCGGTGAACGCTTGCGTGACGA
>CAYUYI010000355.1:0-3024 GCA_964448995.1 uncultured Propionivibrio sp.
TCTGGCATCGGAATTGCTGTGTCGTGTTCAGGAGGCTTTATGAATACGATGGAAACAGCAGCGCGACCGGGTGTGGTAATCAACGATACGACCTTGCGGGATGGCGAGCAATCGGCTGGCGTGGCGTTCAGTCTTGAGGAAAAGCTCGACATCGCGCGGCAACTCGATGCGCTTGGCGTCCCGGAGCTGGAAGTCGGCATTCCGGCGATGGGAGCGATCGAATGCGAGGGAATCCGCGCCGTCTCGAGCCTCGGACTGGACGCCCAACTGATGGTGTGGAGCCGCCTGTCCATCGACGATATCGATGCCTGTTCGGGATTGGGGGCTCACCTCATCGATATTTCGGTCCCGGCATCCGATCAGCATCTGGCCTACAAGCTGCGTCGCGATCGTGCCTGGTTGCTGACGACGCTGCCGCGCCACATCGCCCATGCCCTCGATGCCGGCTTTCAAGTCGGTATCGGCGCCGAAGACGCTTCGCGTTCCGATCCTTCATTTCTCGCGCAGATCGCCGAAGTGGCGCAGCGAGCGGGGGCGCGGCGCATTCGCTTTGCCGATACGCTCGGCGTGCTCGATCCGTTTGCGGTGGCCGAGCGCATCGGCGATTTGCGTCGCCAGACCGACCTCGAGATCGAAATGCATGCGCACGATGATCTGGGCATGGCGACGGCCAACACGCTGGCCGCCGTTCGGGCGGGTGCCACGCATGTGAACACGACGGTCAACGGGCTCGGTGAACGCGCCGGCAACGCCCCGCTGGAAGAGGTCGTGCTCGGTCTGCGTCAGTGCTACGGTATTGAAAGCAACATTGATCTCAAGCGCTTCCCGCAACTCTCCGGAACCGTGGCGAACGCCTCGGGTCGCCCGATTCCCTGGCAAAAAAGCATCGTCGGAGAAGGCGCGTTCACGCATGAGGCCGGCATCCACATCGATGGCCTGATCAAGCATCCGGACAACTATCAGGGCTTCGATCCGGGGTTGGTCGGGCGTGAGCACCGTTTCGTTCTCGGCAAGCATTCCGGGCGGGGCGGCGTACAGGCGGTCTATGCCCGACTGGGCGCACGCGTGGATGACGCCGAAGCCACCCGCCTGATGGAGGAGATTCGTGATTTCGTGATGGCGAGCAAACGTCCGCCGTCGTCGCGCGAACTGCTCTCGCTGCTGGAAAACGTTCATTGATTGACAAGAGGATGCGCCATGAGCACGACGACCATGCCGGGAATTTCAGAACTGGAAGCCGATCTGGCCGACCTTGAATCGGCCGAAGACTTTTTCAACTATTTCGACGTCGCCTTTGATCCAGCGGTGCTGCAGGTGTGTCGTCTGCATATCCTGCAGCGCTTTCACGATTATATGAAGCACCGCGTCGACGCGGCCCAACCGGGTTATGAGCAGTATCGTGCCTTCCTGGTCATGGCCTATGAGGATTTTGTTCGGTCCGATGTCCTGTCCGAGAAAGTGTTTCGTGTGTTCAAGCGGGCCGCCGGCATCGCCACCGTTCCGCTCTCTGCCATCGGGCGCGCGAGGCACTGAGATGCGTACACGCTGGGATCTGGGCGATTCGGTGCGTGTCGTGCGCAATGTACGCAACGATGGCACCTATCCGGGGGCTGAGCTCGGGGCGTTGCTGATCCGTTGCGGGAGTACCGGAACCGTGATCGATGTCGGTACCTTTCTGATGGATCAGATCATCTACACCGTCCATTTTCTCGAGGTGGACCGGATTGTCGGTTGCCGGGAAGAAGAGTTGATCGGTGCGGGCGAACCGTGGCTGCCGAGTACCTTTGCCAGCCGGGATCGTGTTTTGGCTGGCAAACTACTGGTCTTGGCAGCGGAAACCCGGATTGAGCCGGGTTCTTGCGGTGAAATTTTGCGCGTGCTGCGTGATGGTGACATGCCGGTCTATCACGTGCATTTCGATTGCCTGCCGGGACGGGTGATGGCCGTGCCCGAATCGGCATTGCGCGCACCGGAGGGAAACCGTCATGCGTGATCCGGGTTCCTACCTCGTCCTCAAGCTGTCCCAGGCGTTGTTCCAGAAAGCGCCCGGGCTGCTGGCGCCTAAGGAACGCCAGCGGGTCGAGCAGGTTGCCAGTCGGCAACTGGAAATCGAGCAACGCATTCTGGCAACACCGGAAGCTGCGCAGATTCACGTGCCTGAGGCCTCGCTGAATGCTGCCGTTGCCGAAATCCGCGGGCGCTATGCGACACGGGCAGAGTATCTCGCCGACCTCGATAACGCCGGTCTGGATGAATCCACCTTGCGTGTTGCGATCGCGCGCGATCTTCGTTTCGAGGCAGTGCTCGAACGGGTGGCGAGTCGGGAGGCGAAGGTCAGCGATCTTGATGCCGAGATTTTCTATTTCATTCATCGCGAGAAATTTCGGCGTCTGGAGAACCGGACGCTTCGCCATATTCTGGTTACGATCAACGATGACTTGCCGGGGAGCGATCGCGTCTCGGCATGGCGGCACATCGAGGCACTTCAGACGCAGTTGAAAAACACACCAGATCGGTTTGCCGATCTGGCATTGAAACACTCCGAATGTCCGACGGCTATGCAAGGTGGCCTGCTGGGCACGCTACGACGCGGCCAACTTTATCCTGAACTGGAGCCGGTCGCTTTCGCGCTCAGATTGGGAGAATTGTCGGAAATTGTCGAATCGCCCATGGGGTTTCATCTCCTGTATTGCGTGGCGATCGAAGACGAGAGCTTTGTCCCGTTTTCCGTTGTTCGCGAGAAAATCCGCGCGCACCTGTCGGCGCGTCGCCAGAAGGCAGCGCAACGGCAGTGGATCGCCAGTCTTTTCGGCCAAGCAGAAATGGTGACGGCAAGCGATTGATCCGGGGAGGAATGGGTTCGACGGGATCGTTCCGGTACCGGCAGAAATCGTTGTTGAATCCGCTTGCGGCGATGCGGCGATAGACTTCCCGGTGTCGCACCCTAATCGTCGTCACCGCCGCTCACCCCGTCGCGGCGTGGCACGGTTTGCGGATCGCAGGTGATCGGCCGGTAGATTTCCA
>CAYUYI010000356.1:0-3021 GCA_964448995.1 uncultured Propionivibrio sp.
CCCCTTTGCCGAAAGCCTCGGGCGTTTTCGACAGTTTTTTCTCGACCGAATAGGAAGTAAATGAAGCCAGCATCGGTCCGGCGCCCGGCAAGACCCCGAGAAGGCAGCCGAGTATCGTTCCGCGCAGCGAAGCCGGTGCAGCATCCTTGAAGTCCTGTTTGCTCGGCCACAAGCCGGTCACTTTCTTGACGAAAACTTCCCGATGTTCAGCCGGCTTTCCGAGATTGGCGATGATTTCGCCGAAGCTGAACACGCCCATGGCGATCACGACGAAATTGATGCCGTCCATCAATTCCGGAACACCGAAGCTGAAACGCGGCACGGCAGTAATGACATCAGTATTAATCTGACCGAGCAGCAGGCCGAGCACCACCATGGCCAACGCCTTGGCCAGAGAACCCGAGGCCAGCACGACGGCACCGACAAGCCCGAGAAACATCAGCGCGCAGTATTCGGGCGCGCCGAACTCGAAGGCCAGCGCTGTCAGCGGCGGCGCGAAAGCAGCGACGACCAGCGTACCAACCGTGCCGGCGAAGAACGAACCGAGCGCCGCTGTCGCCAACGCCGCACCCGCACGCCCTTGGCGAGCCATCTGGTAGCCGTCGAGCGCCGTGACCACGGAAGATGCTTCGCCCGGCACGTTGATCAGGATCGCCGTCGTCGAGCCGCCATACTGCGCGCCATAGTAGATGCCGGCCAGCATGATCAGCGCCGATGTCGGCTCAAGGGTATACATCGACGGCAACAGCATGGCGATGGTGGCGATCGGCCCGAGCCCCGGCAGAACGCCGATCAGCGTTCCCAGCATCGCGCCCATGAAGGCGTACCAGAGATTGATCAGCGACAACGAGGTCTGGAAGCCAATGTAGAGGTTATGGATCAAATCCATGATCGATCTTTCAATTATTCAAGAACGCCGACTACAGTGCCGGCCACAACGGGATCGTCAGTTGCAGCCCGTAGATGAAAATCGCGTAGGACATCACGGTCAGGATCGCCGCATTGAGCAACGCGTCCTTCCAGGTGAATTCATTGCTCCCGGCGGCAGTCAGCACAATCATGATCGGGAAGCTGATCACGAAACCGAGTCGGGGAAGGAAGAAACCGAAAAACACGATGGCCCCCACGACGCACAGCAGCGGCCGCCACGGAATCTTGCCGATCGGGTCGCCGCCCTTGCGCTCCTGCTTGAATGCGGAAAACAGCACCACAACGCCGAGCAACGCCAGGATGATGCCCAGCCCGAAGGGAAAGTACCCCGGACCAGGACGAACCGCGACACCGAAGCTGTAATTGGTCGCGCCAACGGCAAATGCCGCCCCGACGATAACCAACAAAATACCCGACACAAAATCTTTTTGACTTTTGATTCTCATGCACAATCCAATCTCAGCAATTCCAGAACCCGACAAAACCGCCCGGCATCATGCGACGCGGGCGGTCTCGGTGCGAACAGCTGTCCGCCTGTCGGTCAATCGCCCTTGATGTTGGCGTCCTTGATCAGCTTGGTATACCGGGCAAACTCTTCCAGACCGTATTTCCCGGCCTCGGAGGCCACACCGGAAGCAGGAGACACGCCGACGCCGCGCAACTTCTCGATTACCTCAGGCTGCTTCAAGACTTTCTGCAACTCGGCGCTGAGCTTGTCCACAATGGGTTTCGGTGTCTTGGCCGGGGCATAGAGCGCGTACCAACCGTTCACCGAGAAATCGGGATACCCAGCTTCGGTAAAAGTCGGCACATCCGGGAAATCGGGCAGGCGCTTTTTCGACGACACGGCGATCGGGCGAACTTTCCCGCCCTTGATCAACGGCGTCGAATTGGTCGATGTGTCGAAGATCACATCAAGACGACCACCGATCAGGTCGAGGATATGCGCGCTGCCGCCCTTGTAGGGAACGTGCGTCATGTTGACCTTGGCCTGTGCCGTAAACATTTCACCGGCCAAATGCAGCGGCGAGCCGTTGCCCGATGAACCATACATCACTTCGCCCGGTTTGGCCTTGGCCGCATCGACGACATCCTTGAGTGATTTGTACTTCGAATTCGGCTGAGTAATCACGACGATCGGAGCGGTCCCGAACAGTCCGATCGGCTCAAAAGCCGTCAGCGGATCATAGTCCGCCTTGAACAAAATCGGGCTGACCGCGTTCGAGGCAAAGCCGCCGACCAGCAGCGTGTAGCCGTCCGGCGCGGCCTTGGCCACGATATTGCCCCCGATCAGCGTGCCGGCGCCCGGCTTGTTATCAATGATGAACTGCTGACCGAGGGCTTCCGACATTTTTTGCCCGATCAGGCGGCCGAGCATGTCGTTAGCGCCGCCGGCCGGGTAAGGAACGACCAGCGTCACCGGCTTGGCCGGATAGTTTTGGGCGTAAGCCGCCCCGACACAGCCGACGCCCGCCACCAAGGCGGCAGCGATGAATTTGGCAAAGGTACGACGCGAAGAACGATTCTGACTCATGATGATTTCCTCAAGTCTGGTTAATTACTTATTGGCGAATTTCTGTCTCTTTTTTAACTACCTGTCTTAAACACAAGATACAACACAAAAAAAGGGTTACCTGCCCTCACCCCGCTATTTCGGGAGGAATTGAGGCAGAGCCATACTTGACAACAATTTGTTTGATAGCAGACAAATCATCCTCAGAAAACGTGATCGGGTAACGGCTGTCGCCAACGTCCTCGCCAAGCAGCAGCGCCGCCTTCTTGACCGCCGCCGGGGCGAAAGCGATCGCGTACAAATCCTTGCGCAAACCACCGATGAAATCCTGTGCCGCCTTCGATTTTTCGATGTTGCCATCGCGGAAGTGTTTCCAGATCAGGCTCACGCCTTCAGGGCAGACGTTGGCCAAGCCGGAAATGCAGGCAGAACAACCGTCAAGGAATCCCTGGTGCGCCAGATGATCAGGGCCGCTCAGCACGTCGAAGTCCGGGACGCCCTTGACAGCATCGAGGAAGCCTCTGAGGCTCTCATAGCTACCGGCACTGTCCTTGATGCCGACGATGTTCGGATGTTCG
>CAYUYI010000357.1:0-3020 GCA_964448995.1 uncultured Propionivibrio sp.
CTATTCGATCATCGGTTCGAAGTATTTGCTTGTCCTGGTTGGGCGCTGAAGATAGGGCGCCCATCTCCCCGATATTTGCATGGCAGTCTGAGGCGATGCGCCCGCGGGTCGCGTCAAGGGACTGTTTTGCCCGATACAGGTGAATCTTTATGCAGATTCTTCACAAAATCTACGATTTTGTCCGGAAGGTCGACAACTTTTTTGGCATGGCCGCGATGGCTTTCATCATTCTGCTGGCCTGTGCGAATGTGTTTATGCGGTACATCGTTGGCAAGCCTTGGGGCTGGGTTGAAGAGGTGACCGTGTTCACCTTCGTCTGGCTGACAATGCTGGGCGCTTCGGCTGTCGTTCACGTCGAGGGGCATTGTTCGATCGATGTCCTGGTTCGGCGCTTTTCGTCGAAATGGCAGCGCATCATCAGTATTGTCGGCGACTTGATCGTGTTGGCGACGCTGATCCTGCTGATTTACTTCGGCATTTTGCTGACGATCAAGGGGCAGACGAAACTGACGCCGATTCTCGGTATCCCCTACAGCTATGTCGATGCCTCGATTCCGGTGAGTTGTTCCCTGATGTTGATGTATTACGGCCGGATGTTCTGGAACAGCCTGCGCGGCAAGAAGAACACGACAGCACTCGACGAAGATACCAAGGAGTCCGCCCAATGAGCGTCCTGATCGCATTTTTGCTGATGCTGGCATTGTTCGCCATCAACGTGCCGGTGGCCTTTGCCATTTGTGCAGCGACTTTTGCCTACTTCTTCATTGCTAACGACATGTCGGCCATCATGGTGGTGCAACGCATGATTGGCGGTGCCGACAATCTGCCGTTGCTGGCGATTCCCTTCTTCATGATGCTTGGCTCGATCCTCAACTACACCGGGATCACCAATCGCTTGCTGAAGCTTGCCGACGCGCTGTCGGGCCACATGCGCGGTGGTTTGGCGCAGACCAACGTTGTCCTTGGCGCCCTGATTGGCGGGCCGTCAGGCGCGGGTCTGGCTGATGCGGCGATGATCTGCAAGGTGCTGGTGCCGGAGATGAGCAAGAATGGCTACAGCCGTCCGTTTGCCGCGGCGCTGACCTCTGCGTCGGCGCTGCTCGGGCCGATTCTTCCGCCAGGTATCGGGCTGATCATCTACGGTTTCGTTTCCGATACCTCGATTGGCAAACTGTTCATGGGCGGCATGGGGCCGGGCATCTTGTGTACGATCCTGTTGATGGTCGCGGTCGACTATGTGGCGCGCAAGCGCGGCTACAAGGCGGTCAGACCCAAGATGGTCAGCGCCAGAGAGGTTGGAAAGGCCTCTCTCGAAGCGTTCTGGGGCTTGATGCTGATGGTGCTGATTCTCGGCGGGATTCGCTACGGGGTCTTCACGCCGACGGAAGCCGGTGCTGTGACCTGCATCTATGCGCTGATCGTCGGCTTCGCCTACAAGGAGACGACCTGGGCAGAGGTGAAGCTGGCTCTCGCCGAATCGGCGCGCGCCAATGGTTCGATCATGCTGATTCTGATGGCTTCTGCCGGATTTGCCTGGATACTGACCTGGGAAGGGGTGGCCGCCGACGTCACTGAATTGCTGATGGGGGTCTCGACGAGCCAGACGGTCTTCCTGCTGATCGTCAACGTGCTGCTGGTTCTCGTTGGCATGTTCCTTGACGGTAATGCTGCAATCATTGTCCTGACGCCGCTGTTGATGCCAACCGTCAATGCGCTGGGGATCGATCCAGTGCATTTCGGGATCATGATGATCTTCAACCTGTCGATCGGTGCGATAACGCCGCCGTTCGGGACAACGATGTTCCTGACCTGCAATCTGACGGGCGTCAAGATTGACGAATACATGAAGGAAATCCTGCCATTTTACGTGGCCCTTGGTGTCACGCTGATGGTGACGACCTTCTATCCGCCGCTCTCGCTGGCGTTGGCGAACCTGTAACTGGAGAAATCATGAAATCGGTTTGTTTGAAAAGCCCGGGCGATATTTCGCTGATCGATATTCCGTTGCAACAGCGCGGTCGGGATGAGTTGTTGATCAAGGTGCGCAGTGCCGGCATTTGCGGCTCGGATATCGGTGCCTACAAAGGCGTCAATCCACTGGTGTCCTATCCACGCATCATCGGTCATGAGATCGCTGGCGAAGTGGTCGAGGTCGACGATGACGAAAAGACGTTCAAGGTTGGCGACCGCGTCATCCTCGAGCCCTATGTCTACTGCGGTCAGTGCTATCCCTGCTCAATCGGGCACACCAATTGTTGCGAGAACCTGACGGTGCGCGGGGTTCATATTGAGGGCGGCATGGCCGAATACGTCTCGCATCCGCGCCACCTGCTGCACAAGGTGCCGGATAGCATCCCCTGGCATCTGGTGCCGATGGCCGAGCCGCTGGTGATTGGCATGCACGCCGTCAAGCAGGGTGAAACGAAGGCCGGCCAACATGTCGTGATCACAGGTGCGGGGCAGATTGGCTTGCTGGCGGCGCAGTATGCGCTGACGCTCGGTGCCATTCCGATTGTTGTCGACCCTGTCGATGAACGGCTCGCGTTGGCGCGCAGCCTGGGGGTGGTGCACACGCTGAATCCCGTGAGCGGCGACGCGGTGGCCGGGATACTCTCAATCACGCAAGGACGGATGGCTGAGGTCGTCATCGAGTGTTCCGGCGCAGCGCCGGCGATTCGGGGGGCGGTCGACTATGTTTCCTATGCCGGACACATCGTTCTGGTGGGTTGGCCGAAGAGCGATATTCCAATGCCGACGGGGCTGTTTACCAAGAAGGAACTGACGATTCGCGGTTCGCGCAACAGCGTCGGACAATTCCCGGAGAGCCTGGGTCTGATCGCTGCAGGCAAGGTCAATGTCGAGGCGCTATTGACCAAGACCGTGTCGCTGGAAGAAACGCCGGCAACGGTCGCCGACATTGCGGAGCACCCGGAGAAATACCTGAAGGTGACTTGCGTTCTCTGAATCTTGCGCTGCCTTGGGGGCGCCATGCGGAGGATGCATATGCGCATGTTGAATCG
>CAYUYI010000358.1:0-3015 GCA_964448995.1 uncultured Propionivibrio sp.
CTCGACCAGAACCTGCTCGACCTCGTCCGGCGCAACGTCGTGTCCGCCAACGAAGCCCGCACCAAGGCAGCCAACAAGGACAACTTCCCGGGCGCCTGACGTCCGGCGGAAAGGCAGATCATGGAACGCGATCAGGCACTCAAATTCATGCACGATCTGCTGCGGCTGATGTCGCAGAAGAACGGTTCCGACCTTTTCATTACCGCCAATTTTCCGCCGGCCATCAAGATCGACGGCAAAGTGACGCCGGTATCGAATCAGGTGCTGACTCCGCAGCACACGGCCGAACTGGCCCGTTCGATCATGAACGACCGGCAGGCGGCGGACTTCGAATCGTCGCACGAGTGCAACTTCGCCATCTCGCCGTCGGGCATCGGCCGCTTCCGCGTGAACGCACTAATGCAGCAAGGGCGTGTGGCAGTGGTCTGCCGCACCATCAACATGTCGATTCCAACGCTCGACGAACTGGGCCTGCCGACGGTACTCAAGGACATCGCCATGACCAAGCGCGGGCTGGTGATCTTCGTCGGCGGCACCGGCACCGGCAAGACCACCTCGCTGGCTGCGCTGGTCGACCACCGCAACAAAAACAGTTTCGGCCACATCATCACCGTCGAAGACCCGATCGAATTCGTCCACGACCACAAAAACTGCATCGTCACCCAGCGCGAAGTCGGTGTCGACACCGATTCCTGGGAAGCGGCACTGAAGAACACCCTGCGCCAGGCGCCGGACGTCATCCTGATGGGCGAAATCCGCGACCGGGACACCATGGACTATGCCGTCGCGTTTGCCGAAACCGGCCACCTGTGCCTCGCCACCCTGCATGCCAACAGCACCAACCAGGCCATCGACCGGATTATCAACTTCTTCCCCGAAGAGCGCCGGCATCAGTTGCTGATGGATCTTTCGCTCAACCTGCGCGCGATGGTCTCGCAGCGCTTGTTGCCGAAAAAGGATGGGAAGGGCCGTGTGGCTGCCATCGAGATCATGCTCAATTCCCCGCTGATTTCCGACCTGATCTTCAAGGGCGAGGTACACGAAATCAAGGAAATCATGAAAAAGTCGCGCGAACTCGGCATGCAGACTTTCGACCAGGCGCTGTTCGACCTCTACGAAGCCGGTCGCATCACCTACGAAGACGCGCTGCGCAATGCCGACTCGATCAACGACCTGCGTCTGCAAATCAAATTGCATGGCAAGGAGTCGAAGGATCGCGACCTAAACTCGGGCATTGGTCATCTCGAGGTCGTATAGCGCCAGAATTCTCCTGAAACGTCCGCGCAGCCTGGGTTTATCGCCCACGGCAGCGCCCCGAAAAAGCCGCAAAATGCGGCTTTTTTTATTTGCAAATTCAATAAGCGAAATTAGCTTTCACAATGTGCAAATATTTTGTACAATTCCTGATTCCAGGAGTGCATCTTGTTATTCCGGTATCGCACCAAGCGGCCTGACAAAAACCAAACCGGCCTGACAGGAGCTCCCTAACCCCACGAGCGGAGAGCGCTTATGTTCGAAGTACGGATTCATGGCCGGGGCGGCCAAGGCGTGGTGACGGCGGCGGAAATGCTGTCGATCGCCGCATTTGAGGAAAACCACCATGCTCAGGCCTTCCCGAGCTTTGGTTCCGAGCGGACAGGCGCCCCGGTGGTCGCTTACTGCCGCGTCGACGAAAAAGAGATTCGGCTACGCGAACCGATCATGCAGCCGGATGCGCTGATCATTCAGGATCCCACCTTGCTGAGCCAGATCGACGTTTTTGCCGGCCTGAAGCACAATGGCTTCGTCCTGATCAACACCAAGAACAGCTTCGCCGAACTGGGGCTGGCCGAACTCGCAAGCAGTTGGTCGCCGGACCGATTCTGCGCACTGACCGCCACCGACCTCGCGCTCAAGCACGTGGGCCGACCGGTACCGAACGTACCGCTGCTGGCCGGCTTCGCCGCTCTATCGGGCAAGATCAAGCTCGAATCGGTGTGCAACGCCATCAACGCCAAGTTCTCCGGCAAAGTCGCCCAAGGCAACATCGCCGCCGCGACTGAAGCCTACGAGATCGTCCGCGCCCATGTTCAAAACGCCCGCAAGGAGGTTGCCCATGCTTAAGCAGATGGAAGGCTCGCAGGCCGTCGCCGAGGCCATCGCCCTGTGCCGGCCGGAAGTGATTTGTGCCTACCCGATTTCGCCGCAAACGCACATCGTCGAAGGACTCGGCGAAATGGTGAAGTCGGAGGAATTGCCGGGCTGCGAATTCATCAACGTCGAATCGGAATTTGCCGCCATGAGCGTGGCCATCGGTTCCTCGGCCGCCGGCGCCCGCACCTACACGGCGACCGCCGCGCAAGGCCTGCTGTTCATGGTTGAAGCCGTCTATAACGCCTCCGGCCTCGGCCTGCCGATCGTCATGACCGTCGCCAACCGTGCCATCGGCGCCCCGATCAACATCTGGAACGACCACTCCGATTCGATTTCGCAACGCGACAGCGGCTGGATTCAACTCTTCGCCGAAACCAACCAGGAAGCGCTCGATCTGCACATTCAGGCTTTCAAGCTGGCGGAGGAGCTATCGCTGCCGGTCATGGTCTGCATGGACGGCTTCATCCTGACCCACGCCTACGAGCGCGTCGACATCCCGACACAGGAACAGGTCGACGCTTTCCTGCCGAAGTACGAGCCGCGTCAAGTCCTTGATCCGAACGACCCGGTGTCGATCGGCGCCATGGTGGGCCCGGAAGCCTTCACCGAAGTACGCTACCTCGAACACGAAAAGCAGATGCAGGCGCTTGAACTGATCCCGCAGATCGCCGAGGAATTCAAGGCAGGTTTCGACCGCGACTCCGGCGGCCTGGTGCGCGGTTATCGCCTTGAAGACGCGGAAACCGTCATCGTCGCCATGGGTTCGGTCCTCGGCACGATCAAGGACACGATCGACGAAATGCGCGCCAACGGCGCCAAAGTCGGCGCGCTCGGCGTCATCTCCTTCCGCCCCTTCCCGCTTCAGGCCGTGCGTGCCGCATT
>CAYUYI010000359.1:0-3013 GCA_964448995.1 uncultured Propionivibrio sp.
AAACGAAAGCGATTCGCGGCTTGTTCTTTGCCGGCCAGATCAACGGCACGACGGGGTACGAGGAGGCGGCGGCGCAGGGTCTGCTGGCCGGTGCCAATGCGGCGCTGCGGGCGCAAGACAAGGACGGCTGGTCGCCGCGCCGCGACGAGGCGTATCTCGGCGTGCTGGTCGATGATCTGATCACGCGCGGCGTGTCCGAGCCGTACCGCATGTTTACCAGCCGCGCTGAATATCGCCTGAGTTTGCGCGAGGACAATGCCGACATGCGCCTGACCGAGCAGGGACGGGGCCTCGGGCTGGTCGGAGACGCCCGCTGGGCGGCCTTTTGCGCGAAGCAGGAGGCGATTGCCCGTGAGCAGGCGCGCCTGCGCTCGACCTGGGTGCATCCGGACAAGGTCGATATGCAGGCGGTGGTGCAGGCGCTCGGCAAGCCGATCGATCATGAATACACGCTCCACGATCTGTTGCGTCGTCCGGATGTGACCTATCCGGCGCTGATGACGCTGAATGCTGGGGAATGCGCCGGAGAAAGCGACCCGCTGGTGGTTGAGCAGATCGAGATCCAGGCCAAGTACCAAGGCTATATCGACCGCCAGGCCGAGGAGGTGGCGCGCAGCCAGGCCAACGAGGAAACCCGGTTGCCGGCGGATATCGATTACAACGTGATCGGTGGCCTGTCGGCGGAAATCAAGCAGAAGTTGCTGCGCCATCGCCCCGAGACGCTTGGGCAGGCCTCGCGCATCCAGGGCATGACGCCGGCAGCGGTCTCGATCCTGCTCGTCTACCTCAAGCGGGTGGCGCTGGAAGCGGCGCGGGATCGTACATGAGTCCGCAGGAACAGCTCGAGAACGGCTTGCGCGAGATGCGGCTCGCCTTGCCGGCGGCCGTTCATGAAAAGTTGCTGGCCTACGTGGCGCTGCTTTACAAATGGAACAAGACCTACAGCTTGACGGCACTGAAGGAGCAGGACAAGGCGGTCAGCCATCATTTGCTCGACTCGCTGTCCATCCTGCCGTTCATTCCGGCCGGTCGCCTGCTCGATGTGGGCAGCGGCGGCGGCACGCCCGGCATTCCGCTGGCGATCGCCCGTCCTGATGTCGCGGTGACACTGCTCGACAGCAACACCAAGAAGACGGCGTTTTTGCAACAGGCGGCCATCGAGCTGGGGCTCCGGAACATTTCCGTTCACGCCGGGCGGGTCGAACAGTATCATCCACCGGTTGGCTTCGAAGCGGTGACCTCGCGGGCCTTTGCCGAGTTGGCGGATTTCGTGGCGCTGTCGGCGCACCTGCTGGTGGAAAACGGGGCGTGGCTGGCGATGAAGGGCGTCTATCCGCAGGCCGAGATCGAGCGCTTGCCGTCCGGCATCGCCGTGGCGGCGGTGCATCGATTGAAGGTGCCGGAACTCGAGGCCGAGCGGCATCTCGTTGTCCTGCGGCGGACGACAGCGAAGACAGCGAATTGAGTCAGGGAGAAGCGATTTGGCGAGAATACTGGCAGTGACCAATCAAAAGGGCGGCGTCGGCAAGACGACGACGGCGGTCAACCTTTCGGCGTGTTTGGCGGCGCTCGGGCAGCGCGTGCTGATGATCGATCTCGACCCGCAGGGCAATGGCACGACCGGTTGCGGCATCGTCAAGCGCGAAGCGCTGCCGACCGTGTACCAGATTCTGATCGGCCGCTGCACCTTGACCGAGGCTCGCCTGAGAACCGATTTCGGCTTCGACATTCTGCCGGCCAATCGCGAACTGGCAGGCGCCGAAGTTGACCTGATCGACATGGAGGGCCGCGAGTACCGCCTGCGTGATGCGCTGGCGCCGGTTCTCGATGATTATGATTTCGTCTTGATGGACTGCCCGCCGGCGCTGAACATGCTGACCGTCAACGGTCTGGCGGCGGCCGACGCGGTGATGATCCCGATGCAGTGCGAGTACTACGCGCTGGAAGGGCTGACCGATCTGGTGGCGACGCTCAAGAAAGTGCGCGCTCACCTCAATTCCCGGCTGGAAATCGAAGGCTTGTTGCGCACCATGTTCGATCCGCGCTCAACGCTGACGCAGCAAGTCTCGGGCGAGCTGGTCGAACATTTTGGCCGCAAGGTTTACCAGACGATCATTCCGCGCAATGTGCGGCTGGCCGAAGCGCCATCTTACGGCAAGCCGGTGATCGCTTTCGACCGCCAGTCGCGCGGGGCGCAAGCCTATTCGGCGCTGGCGCAGGAGTTGCTGGACCGGCGCGACGGTGTCGTGCGGCAGTATGCAGAACAAGGAGCAGAAGCATGAAAATGAAGGGACTCGGCCGCGGCCTCGACGCGCTGCTGGCGGGCAACGAAAGTGCCAGCCGTGAACAGCAGCGCTCGCTGTCGGTCGGCAGCCTGCAGCCGGGCAAGTACCAGCCGCGCACGCAGATGGACCCGGCCTCGCTCGAAGAGCTGGCCGCTTCGATCAAGGCGCAAGGGCTGATGCAGCCGATTCTCGTGCGCCCCTTGAGCGGCACGGGCGACCGCTACGAGATCATTGCCGGCGAGCGGCGCTGGCGCGCGGCGCAGCTGGCCGGGCTCACCGAAGTGCCGACGCTGATTCGCGAGATTCCCGACGAGTCGGCTTTGGCCATGGCGCTGATCGAGAACATTCAGCGCGAAAACCTCAATCCGCTGGAAGAGGCGCAGGGCCTGCAGCGGCTGATCGATGAGTTTTCGATGACGCACCAGCAGGCGGCCGATGCCGTCGGCCGCTCGCGTCCTGCCGCTTCCAACTTGCTGCGGTTGCTGCAACTGGTACCGCCGGTACAGGATCTGTTGATGCAGGGCGAGATCGACATGGGGCATGCGCGTGCCTTGTTGCCGCTGGCCGGCGCGCTGCAGATTCAGCTGGCGCAACGCATCGTCCAGAAGGGCCTGTCGGTGCGCGAAGCCGAGCGACTGGCACAGCACGCGCTGAAGCCGCCGAAGGCGCCAGAGGAGAGCAAGCCGGACCGCGATCTGCTGCGTTTGCAGGAAGAGCTGTCGGATGTG
>CAYUYI010000360.1:0-3005 GCA_964448995.1 uncultured Propionivibrio sp.
GCCGACTGCCGGCGCTCGGGCGGATACTTGGTGATCTCGCGATCGATTTTCTGCAAGGATTCTTGAGTCAGCATCAGCGGTCAATCTCACCAAAAACGATATCAATCGTGCCGACCATGGTCACCACGTCAGCGATCATGTGGCCACGCACCAGTTCATCCATCGCCGACAGGTGAACGTAGCCGGGAGAACGGATCTTCATGCGGTAGGGCTTGTTGGCCCCATCCGAAATCAGGTAGACGCCAAACTCGCCTTTCGGGTGCTCAATGGCCGAATACACCTGCCCCTCCGGCACATGAATCCCTTCGCTACACAGCTTGAAGTGATGGATCAGTTCCTCCATGTTGCTCTTCATGCTTTCGCGCGACGGCGGCGCCACCTTGTGGTTGGCAGAAATCACCGGGCCGGGATTGACCTGTAGCCAGTCGATGCACTGGCGGATAATCCGCGCCGACTGGCGCATCTCGTTGACCCGCACCAGATAACGGTCGTAGCAATCGCCAGTCACACCGACCGGAATGTCGAAATCGAGCTTGTCATAGACGGCGTAAGGCTGCTTCTTGCGCACGTCCCAAGCGATGCCGGAACCGCGCAACATCGCGCCGGTACAACCCAACTGCATCGCCCGCTCCGGCGACAGGACGCCGACATTGACCAGACGCTGTTTCCAGATGCGGTTGTCGGTCAGCAGGGTTTCGTAGTCATCGACGATCTTCGGGAAGCGCGTGATGAAGTCGTCAAGGAAATCGAGCAGCGAACCGCTGCGCACCTCGTTGAGCTTCTTGACCTTGGCCGCGCTCTTCCACTTGGACTCCTTGTACTGCGGCATCGTATCCGGCAGATCGCGATAGACGCCGCCCGGCCGGTAATAGGCCGCATGCCACCGCGTGCCGGAAACCGCCTCGTAGCAGTCAACCAAGTCTTCCCGCTCGCGCATGGCGTAGAGCATCATTGTCATCGCGCCGACGTCCAGACCATGCGAGCCGATCCACAGCAGGTGGTTAAGGATGCGGGTGATCTCGTCGAACATCACGCGGATGTACTGGGCGCGAATCGGCACCTCGATCCCCAGCATTTTTTCGATGGCCAAACAATAGGCGTGCTCGCTGCACATCATCGACATGTAGTCGAGACGGTCCATGAACGGCAGGTTCTGGATCCAGGTCTTGTTCTCCGCGAGCTTTTCGGTCGCTCGATGCAGGAAACCGATGTGCGGATCGGCACGCTGCACAACCTCACCGTCGAGCTCGAGCACCATTCGCAACACACCGTGTGCGGCCGGGTGCTGTGGCCCGAAGTTAATGGTGTAATTCTGGATATCAGGCATTTTCGACGTTCCCGTAATTCGCAGGCCGGACGATTCGCGGCGTGATCTCGCGCATCTCAATCGATACCGGCTCATAAACCACACGCTTCTGCTCCGGGTCGTAGCGCATCTCGACGTGGCCAGTCATGGGGAAATCTTTGCGGAACGGATGCCCGACGAATCCGTAATCGGTCAGGAGGCGGCGCAAATCGGGATGCCCCGGAAAAACAATGCCATAGAGATCGAACGCCTCGCGCTCGAACCAGTTCACCGAATTCCAGATCGAAATCACCGAAGGGATTGACGGAAGATGATCATCGACGGCGAAGCAACGAACGCGCAAACGCCAATTGTGCGTCACCGAGAGCAGATGGCTGACGGCAGCAAAACGCTTGCCCGACCAGTCTGAATCGCCATAGGTCGAATAATCGACGCCACACAGGTCAATCAATTCCTCGAAGCGCAATTCCGGTTCATCGCGCAACATCTGCATGGCTTCCGGGTAATTCACCACATCGATGTCGACGGTGATCTCGCCCAATGCAACCTGCATTGCCGCGATCCGGTTTCCGAGGTGCTTCGTCAGGTTCTGGCTCAATGCTTCCAGCTTGGCGGACATGGAAAAAACTCCGGACGGTCTGTGTTATTTGCGGGCGATGGTGCTGGTGCGACGGATCTTGTTCTGCAGCTGGATCAGACCGTAGAGCAAGGCTTCCGACGTCGGCGGACATCCCGGCACGTAAATATCGACCGGGACAATGCGATCACAACCGCGCACGACCGAGTACGAATAGTGGTAATAGCCACCACCATTGGCGCAGGATCCCATCGAAATCACCCAGCGCGGCTCGGCCATCTGGTCGTAAACCTTGCGCAGCGCAGGCGCCATTTTGTTGGTCAGCGTACCGGCGACAATCATCACGTCTGACTGCCTGGGACTCGGGCGAAAAACAATGCCAAAACGGTCCAAATCGTAACGGGAACAGCCGGTATGAATCATTTCAATCGCGCAGCAAGCCAAGCCGAACGTCATCGGCCACATCGACCCCGTGCGCATGTAGTTGATGAGCTTGTCAGCCGTTGTGGTGATGAAGCCTTCCTGCAGGATACCCTCGATACCCATCGATCACTCCCAATCCAGCGCGCCCTTGATCCAGGCGTAAGCATAGCCAACCACCAGAATGACAAGGAAAACCAGCATTTCGATGAAACCAAACCAACGAACCGACTCGGTGCCAACAATTTCCTTGAAAATTGTTGCCCACGGCACCAGGAAGGCCACTTCGAGATCGAACAGGATGAACAGGATCGAGATCAGGTAGTAGCGCACATCGAACTTGACGCGCGCATCTTCAAATGCCTCGAAACCACACTCATAGGGGGAAAGCTTCTCGGCATCGGGCCGGTGAGGCGCGAGCACCATACCGGTGATCACCGGTGCAATACCAAAGACGAGAGCTATCAGAACAAAGACGAGTACCGGGAAATAATTTTCCAGCATGATCCGCCGCGCAGTTGATGATTCAAAGACTGAAGTTGTCCGTGCAAACAACTCCACTTGGTACCAACGACAAGCCCTTGATTCCCAATCCCAGCAATGGTTCCTGCGATTAAAACAGGATGTTTGAGAAAATCAACGCGCTATCAAGACGGCACCTTCTCCAAGCCGCGAATTCTACCATGTGGTTTACCGAAACAG
>CAYUYI010000361.1:0-2987 GCA_964448995.1 uncultured Propionivibrio sp.
GATAGCTTCAGGTGACTGGAGTTCAGACGTGTGCTCTTCCGATCTTGATCGACGAGGCGCTGACGCCCGATTCTTCACGCTTCTGGCCGGCTGATTCCTACCAACTGGGAACCAATCCGCCTTCCTACGACAAGCAGTACGTGCGCGACCACCTGGAAACGCTCGACTGGGGCAAAACCTATCCGGGCCCGAAATTACCGACCGAAGTGATCACTCGCACCAGCGCCAAATACGTCGAAGCCTACGAGCAACTTACCGGCAAGAAACTGGTCGATTAACTCGAACGCTGCTCCCTTTTCCACGGGCGGCCATGGCCGCCCGCTTCATTTACGGACCCGATTTCAATGACCACGAACCCCTTGCTCGACTTTTCCGGACTCCCCCGCTTTGACACCATCACGCCGGCCCACGTGGCGCCGGCCATCGGCTCGCTACTGAATGAATCCCGAGCCCTCGTCGAACGCCTCACGGCAAACACGATCCCGGCCACCTGGAACGATTTCGCTGCCCCGCTGGCCGATGGCATCGAACGGCTGACGCGCGCCTGGGGTATTGTTGGCCATCTGCACTCGGTCAATGACGTCCCGGCATGGCGAGAAGCCTACAACGCACAATTGCCGGAAGTTTCGCGTTTCTACGCTGAGCTTGGCCAGAATCTGGCCCTCTTCTCCAGATACAAGGCCATCCTGGAAAGTCCCGCCTTCGCGCAGCTCTCGCCGGAGCAACAACGCATCGTCACCAACGAGGTACGCGACTTCCGGCTCTCCGGCGCCGAGCTGCCGGAAGAAAAGAAGCCGCGTTTCCAAGCCATTCAGGAAGAACTGGCCTCACTCGCCGCCAAATTCTCCGAAAACCTGCTCGACGCCACTAACGCCTTCGCCGAATTCGTGACCGACGAAGCCGATCTGGCCGGCCTCCCGCCCGATGTCATCGAGGCCGCGCGCGAAGCAGCGGAAAAAGACGGCAAACCGGGCTGGAAATTCACCCTGCACATGCCGTCGTACTGGCCCGTGCAACAGTTCGCCGACTGCCGCCGACTGCGTGCGGCACTCTACCGTGCCTCTGCCACACGCGCCTCCGAATTCGGCCCGGCGGAACTCGACAACACCCCGTTGATCCGGCGTATCCTCGAACTGCGGAAAGAAGAGGCCTTGCTGCTCGGCTACGACAACTTCGCCGCCGTATCGCTGGTTCCCAAGATGGCCGAATCCGTGCCGCAGGTCCTGAGTTTTCTGCACGATCTGGCGCGCAAAGCCAAGCCGTTCGCCGAAAAGGATGTCATCGAACTGCGCGCTTTCGCAGCGACGGAACTGGGGCTGGCATCGCTCGAGGCTTGGGATTACGCCTACGCCTCGGAAAAATTGCGACAGGCGCGATACGACTTCTCGGCGCAGGAGGTCAAGCCCTACTTCACCGAGCCGAAAGTGCTCGCTGGGCTCTTCCATGTTGCCGAATCTTTGTACCACGTGCGCATCAAACCGGATACGGCACCAACCTGGCACGAGGACGTCCGCTTTTTCCGCATCGAGAACAGCGAGGGCGCCTTGATCGGCCAGTTCTATCTTGACCCCTATGCCCGCGAAACCAAGCGCGGTGGCGCGTGGATGGACGAGGCCATCTCCCGCCGCCGCGTCACTCACGGCATTCAGACACCCGTCGCCTACCTTTGCTGCAACTTCCCCCGCCCGGCCGGCGAAAAAGAGGGGCAACCTCGCCCAGCAACCTTCTCTCATGGCGACGTCGAAACGCTCTTCCACGAAGCCGGTCACGGCCTGCACCACCTGCTGACCCGTGTCGAGGAACTGGGCGTCTCCGGCATTCATGGTGTCGAGTGGGACGCCGTCGAACTCCCCTCGCAGTTCATGGAAAATTACTGCTGGGAATGGGATGTCCTGCGCCAGATGTCCGGCCACATCGATACCGGCGCCCCCCTGCCGCGCGCCTTGTTCGACAAGATGCTGGCCGCGAAGAATTTCCAGAGCGGCATGCTCGCGGTGCGCCAGATTGAATTTGCCCTGTTCGACATGTTGCTGCACAGCAGCTTCGATCCGGCCGGCGAACAGTCGGTGCTTGAATTGCTTGACGACGTGCGCCGCGAAGTTGCGGTCACCTTCCCGCCTGAGTGGAACCGTTTCCCCAACAGCTTCTCGCATATTTTCGCGGGAGGCTATGCGGCCGGCTATTTCAGCTACAAATGGGCAGAAGTGCTTTCTGCGGACTGTTACGCCGCCTTCGAGGAAGCCGGCGACCCCTTCGATGCCGTCACCGGGCGGCGCTTCCTCGAAGAGATCATCGCCATCGGCGGCGCTCGCCCGGCGATCGAGAATTTCCGCGCCTTCCGCGGGCGCGATCCCGGCGTGGATGCGTTGCTGCGGCACAGTGGTATGATTTCCGGATAAGGAGGATCAATCATGTCTTCACGCCTGGTAGCAGCACTTGTTCTGTTCATTACGTTCAGTTTCGCCACCTCGCTGGCATCGGCACAGACCACCTATCGCTGGGTCGACAAAACAACCGGGCAGACTGTTTTCTCGGACCAGCCCCCGCCGCCGGGCGTGAAATCGGTGGCCATCAAGCAGGGCGGCAACGCCGACGACGAGCCGCAACTGCCTTACGCCACACGACAGGCCAAAGAGAAGTTCCCGGTCACGCTCTACACGTCGGCCAACTGCGTCGATCCCTGCAAGCTGGCGCGCAATTTTCTCAACGGACGCGGCATTCCCTTTGCCGAGAAAATGCTGAACACCGAGGAGGACATCGCCGAGCTCAGCAAGCGTCTGGGCAGCGAAGTCAGCACGCCGAGCATCACTGTCGGGGCACAAAGCTTCCGCGGGTTTGAGGCGGGCGCATGGAACAACCTGCTCGACCTGGCGGGTTACCCGAGCAGCGCCCCCTACGGCGCCAAGCCTTCGGGCGCCTTCGCCAAATGAGAATTGCCAGCTGGAACGTCAATTCACTCAAGGTGCGCCTACCGCAGTTGCTCGAGT
>CAYUYI010000362.1:0-2987 GCA_964448995.1 uncultured Propionivibrio sp.
TTCGACACGATCGTTGCCGACTACCGCGCGTTTGCCGCCAAGCTCGGCATCGGCGACGTCAGCTTCATCCCGATGTCGGCCCTCAACGGCGACATGGTCGTCGACCGCGGCGACCGCCTCGACTGGTACGACGGCCCGACGTTGATCGACCGCCTGGAAACCGCCACGGCCTCGCATGCCGAACACGCCGAACCGTTCCGCTTTCCCGTCCAATACGTCTGCCGCCCGCAGGATTCGGCCAACCCGGAACTGCACGACTACCGCGGCTTCATGGGGCGCGTGGAATCCGGCCGCATCGCCATCGGCGACGCCGTCACCATCCTGCCCGCCGGTCGCGAGAGCCGTATCAAGGACATCCAGATTCTCGGCCAATCGCTGCCGGAAGCCTTGGCCGAGCAATCGGTGGCACTGGTGCTCGATGATGAAATCGACATCTCGCGCGGCGACATGATCGTCAAGGCCGGCGAACAGCCGAACGTCGTCAAACAATTCGACGCCATGCTCTGCTGGCTCTCCGAAACGCCGCTCGACCCGCGCCGCAAATACCTTGTTCGTCACACCACTCGCGACAGCAAGGCCATGCTCGCCGGCATCGGCTTTCGCGTCGACATCAACACACTGCAACAACAAACCGCCAGCCAGTTGGCGATGAACGACATCGCCCGAGTCAGCTTTAAACTCGCGCAGCCGATCTTCCCCGACGCTTATGCCGCCAACCGCGCCACCGGCGCCTTCATCGTCATCGACGAAACGACCAACAACACCGTCGGCGCGGGGATGATCATCTGACGCATCTCCCGCAGCGTCACCACCGAACACCTGGAAATCCGCGTCCTGATTGCCTTTCAGACCGTCCGGTTCCAGCATGACCGCGAAAGGCGCATGGATATTGACTTTCCGCCATTCGATGGCCGGAGAACCAATCAGGACGCGCCTTTCCGGCCAATGGCAAAATTCAATGCGCTGCCAAGCGATCCAGCGGACTCGCCACCCCGCGCCCGCCGCGATTGAGCACATGCGTGTAGATCATCGTCGTCGACACATCCGAGTGGCCGAGCAGTTCCTGCACCGTGCGGATATCGTAGCCGGCCTCCAGCAGGTGCGTGGCAAAGGAATGACGCAGGGTGTGCGTTGTCGCCGGTTTGGCGATGCCCGCCAGCGCCACCGCCCGCTTGATGGCTCGCTGAAGCGCTTGTTCATGAGTATGGTGGCGGCGCTCGATGCCGCTACGCGGATCGATCGAAAACTCGTTCGCAGGGAAAACCCAAAACCAGTTCCAGCTCTTCTCAGCACCGGGATACTTTCGCGCAAGCGCCTCAGGGAGATAAACCCCCGCCCGGCCCGCAGCGCAATCGGCGGACCAAAGCGCATGGGATCGGTGCAAATGAGCGCGCAATGGCTCGACGATAGAATCGGGAAGCATCGTTACCCGGTCTTTATCGCCCTTGCCACTGCGGATCAAGATCTGGCGTTGATCAAAGTCGACATCCTTGATCCGCAAGCGCACGCATTCCATCAAACGCATGCCCGTACCGTAGAGCAGGCGAGCCATCAAACCGTGCAACCCCTCCATCAACGACAGCAAACGCCCCGCCTCGTCGACCGATAAAACCGCAGGAAGACGTTTGGGCTTCTTCGGACGCTCGATATCGCCAAGCCATGGTACTTCCAGTTCGAGAACGTCCCGGTAAAGAAACAGCAATGCAGACAGCGCTTGCTGATGGGTGGCAGCGGAAACTTCCCGCTTTCCGGCAAGCCAAGACAAGAAGCTGCGTATTTCGGAAACCCCCATTTCGCGCGGATGACGTTTGCCATGAAACTGGACAAAACGCCTGATCCACTCGACATAAGATTGCTCCGTGCGTATGCTGTAGTGCTTGTACCGAGCGACATCGCGGGCACGTTCAAGCAAGCCGAGCGGCTTAGGTGGCGGAGCGCCGTGTTTGGAAGGGTTAGAATGACTGTACATAAATACAGTATATCGATGCGGAACCAGAAATCAAGGGGATTTCTGGGCGCCGTGTTTTCCGGGATAGGCGGCGCGGTGCCAGGATGGACGGCGCGTTTGACGTCTACTTTACGTTAGGCATTTTTACAGGAGCAATACCATGATCACAAAAAGCACTCTCGCCTTAGGGTTTGCCGCCGCCCTCCTTTCTGCCGGCTGCGCAACAACCAGAACCGTCGTTAAAGCAGACCCAACAGTCATGCAAGCGAGTAACGAGTACTTCGAGACAGCCGCAATACCACAATGTGGCTCGTATGGTTGCGAAGCGTTTATTTTGAGAATCAAAAACAAAACTGACCGAAATCTTGAAGTCAACTGGAACAAAACGCTCTACGTAACACGCGGCCAAACTTCGGGAGGCTTCATGTTTGAGGGGGTTGTTTACAAGGACAGGAATAGCCCAAAGTCACCTGACATTGTTTTTGGCAATGGCACATTTGCAAAAACAATATGGCCAAATAACTTGGTGGAATTTTCGAGCGGGAAATATGGTGGCTGGCGAAACGAATCAATGCCGTCCGGGGAAAATGGAATCTATCTGACCGTGAATATTGATGGCAAGGAAATTACGCAGAAGCTAATTACAAATATTTCCGTCACACGAGTACAGCAGTAAGTGGAGGCATGATGGCCGTTCTAAGTCAGAAGGAGTTGGTGCAGGCACAAGAGCTAATCGACCACGCAAAACCAGGCGTATTCGAGTTGAAAGAGCTGTATGGCTCAAAATGGTTATCTATTTCGAGTCCCACGGTGTTTGGCGCTAGCTTCAAGGAAACCGTGCAAGCCGGTCACTTGAAAAATATCAGGCTCCTGATTCCAAAAACAAATAACCATCAAACCTATGAGGTGTACTCAAGCTAAATGCCTAACACTGCGCTCCAAGGGGCGCTGCGCGATAAAGCCGCGCAGCGCCCCTGAGCTTGAACGTTGGGCGTCACGGCTATACACCGGAAGCACCCGAACTCCACTCCGATATAAC
>CAYUYI010000363.1:0-2983 GCA_964448995.1 uncultured Propionivibrio sp.
AGCCACCCGTGGCGGCGCCATGCACATCACCGGCAAGGTCAAGCTGACCAAGCCAGCAGAGGAACCGATGGAGGCCATGTTGTTCGCCACGCCAGAAGGAAACCTTGTCGCCGACGATCCACATCAACAACAGCTGGATCTGAAAATCGCGGCCGGTGCCTCCGAGACACCCGTAACCCAACTCAAAACCGCCAACGCATAAGGAAAAACCGTGGAAAACCATGAACTGACCAACATCGCCGAAACCAACATCGCCGAAACCATCGCACGCGAAATGAAGCAACCCATCGAGATCATTAGCGAACCATGCGGCAACGTAAAACGTGTCGCCCTGCCGCCCGGATGGCAACTCATCGAAAAAGACGACGACAAGAAGCTGCTCATTCAACCACGCCGCAAACTAGCCAACGTTCGCCTGCACGACGCCGACAGCTTCATCGACTACAGCAAGCGCCACGGTTCGATGACCGATAGCACCATCTGGTGCGTGGCCGACTACCTCGCCGGAAAGGTAAATTTCCTCTGCATCCTCAACGACCATGGCGAAGACGAAAACAAGCCGGCATGGCGCGACCATCGCGCTACGTTCACACCTGAATTTTCCGAGGAATGGAGGCGCTGGGTAAAACATCACAAGCAGACGTTCAACCAAGCGGAATTTGCCTCGTTCATCGAAGACAGCCTCAAGGACATCGCCAGCGTCGAAGGCCAACCTACCGGCGCCCAAATGCTCGAAATGGCGCTCACCTTCGAGGCCAACCAGGACATGCGTTTCAAGAGCGCAATTCGCCTACAGAACGGCGGCGTACAAATGAGCTTCGTACAAGACGACGACGCTCAAACGCTGCAAAAAATGCAGGTGTTTGACCGCTTCTCGCTTGGCTTCCCGGTGTTCTGGAATGGCGATGCCTACCGCCTCGATGCAAGGCTGCGCTACCGCGTACGCGACGGCAAGCTGACTTTCTGGTTTGAGTTAATCCGGCAAGACAAAGTGCTGGAAGCCGCAACCCAGACACTAATCGCACAAATCCGCGAGAAGACCGGAAACCCGTTCTTCTTCGGCGAACCATTCATTGCATAACTAACCGACACGGGCGGCTTCGGTCGCCCAATCCGCCCCAAGGAGATCACCATGGACGCCAACGCCCTGATTCAAGCCGAACTTACCCGTATCGAAGACGAAGCCTCACGGAAAACCAGCCAGCTTCTAGCCGCACAAGACAGCTTCGTGGCTGCGCATGTGTTGATCGATTTGCTCAATGAACACGGCGCCGACGATGACTTGGAGGTGTCGCCGATGTACTACTCGTGCCTCGACACATCTATGTTGATTTATCCTCGAGGGGACTCAGCTAGAACCGTCGCCGCTATTAAACGCGCCGGACTAGCCATCGACAAGGTTAGCGAAGGCTACAGCAATGACGTCACGCGCATCATCCTACGCGGATACGCCGGCGTCGAGCTCTTTGTCAGGCGCAGCGCCATGGAATGGCAGGTGGCCGCATGACCCGCCTACTCACGCTGATCCGGCACGCCGTCGCGCGTTTCCGCGTTTATCGCCTTACGATCCAGCTATCGGATGCCATCAATCGCGCCGACTGCCAAACCGAAGCCGAGCGCATCGCCAACAGCATCCAGTGCCGCATTCTCTCCCGCGAGCTGGTACACGCCCGCATGCGGCTTGCCGACTTCTCGCCACCAGGAATCCGCCAAACATGGGAAATCGCATGAACCAGCGCACCCCCGTCCTGGTCGGCATCGCCCTGTCGCCAACCTTCGCGCCGGCGCTCGACAAAGCCGCCGGCATCCTGCGCCGCAAAAATCCGCACCAGGACGACGCCGAACTACTCGAGCAAATCCTGATCGCCGGCATCTGCCAGATCATCGACAACAACCCGAGCAACATTAAATGAAGACACCTAGCGCAATACCGTCAATTGCGGCACAAATAGCCACGCTGGCAACCGCCACGACCGCCGCCCGCGCACGCATGGAAGCCGCACGCAAGAAGAAAGAGCGCGCCTGCCATGAGGCCGCCAGCCAGAGGCGCGACGACATCTGCAACTGGATCGCCGAAACCGGGAAAGCAACCGTCACACAAATCTCGAAGCAATTCAGAATTCAATACTCCACCGCCAACCAGCACATGCAATACCTCTGCGAAGAAGGCCGTACCAAAATGCAGAACCAAGGAAATGTGCGCGTTTTCAAGGTGGTGACACAATGAAAATCTATCTTTCCGGCCCCATGACCGGCCTCGCCGACTTCAACTTCCCCGCATTCAACGCTGAGGCCACGCGCCTTCGCGCGATGGGTCACGACGTTGTAAACCCCGCCGAGCTTAATCCTGACACAGAGACGCCATGGCACCAATGCATGCGCCGCGATCTGGCTGAGATGCTGACTTGCGACACATTGGTGCTGCTCGATGGATGGAAGAAATCGGCGAGCGCGCACTTGGAAATGCACGTCGCTCATCGCGTTGGAATGCAGATATTGTTTGCTCGGGAGGTTGCGTGAATGAGCTGGCTCTTTTCGCGGGCGCTGGTGGCGGAATACTTGGCGGACATCTGCTCGGATGGAGAACCGTCTGCGCCGTCGAGTGGGAACCCTATCCAGCAAGCGTACTTGTCGCACGGCAAAACGACGGACTTCTCCCGCATTTCCCGATTTGGAATGACGTTCAAACCTTTGACGGACGCCCATGGCGAGGCCTTGTTGACGTCGTATCTGGCGGCTTCCCTTGCCAGGACATCAGTGCAGCCGGTACTGGCATGGGTATTGCGGGGGGGGGTAGAAGTGGACTCTGGCGCGAAATGGCCCGCATCGTCGGCGAAGTTCGACCTCGCCTCGTCTTCGTGGAAAACAGCCCACTGCTTGTGGGAAGAGGACTTGCCATTGTCCTCGGTGATCTTGCCGCGCTGGGGTATGACGCGCAGTGGTTTTGTCTTTCAAGATCGGAAGAGCACACGTCTGAACTCCA
>CAYUYI010000364.1:0-2973 GCA_964448995.1 uncultured Propionivibrio sp.
GCCGGTGACGTCTTTGCCTCCCCCTCTGCCGCCAGCGTCGCCCACGTCATGCGCATGGCTCATCGTGGTGGTGGCATTCTGCTCGGTTTTGGCAAGTACGCCGGCGATGTCATGAACTTCGGCCTGGCCGCCGAACGCTTGCAATCCGAGGGTATCGACGTGCGCATGCTGCCGGTCACCGACGACGTTGCCAGCGGCCCGGCCGATCACCCCGAACTGCGTCGCGGTGTAGCCGGCGACCTGGTCGTCTTCAAGATCGCCGGCGCAGCCGCTGAAGCCGGCCTCGATCTGGATGCCGTCGAACGCCTTGCCATCAAGGCCAACGCTCAAACCGTCACCTTCGGTGTCGCTTTCACCGGCTGCACGCTGCCCGGTGCCAAACAACCGCTCTTTACCGTCCCGCCGCAACGCATGGGCGTCGGCCTCGGCATTCACGGCGAACCCGGCATCAGCGAAGAAGACGTCCTCCCGGCAAAAGCGCTGGCCGAACGCCTTGTCACCAAGCTTCTCGCCGAGAAACCTGCCCACTTTGGCGGCCGGGTCGCCGTCGTTCTCAACGGCCTGGGTTGCACCAAATACGAAGAACTCTTCGTCCTCTGGGTCAGCATCGAAGCGGCCCTCAAGCAGGCCGGCCTGACCCCGGTCATGCCCGAAGTCGGCGAATTCGTCACGAGCCTCGACATGGCCGGGTGCTCGCTCACACTCACCTGGCTGGACGATGAACTCGAGCCATTCTGGTGTGCAGCTTCCGACACCCCGGTCCTGCGCCGGGGAAGCATCATTCAGACCGAGCCGGCAGCACCGATCTCCGAAGAGAGCCCCACCATCACCACGTTCCCGGCCGCTTCGGCTGAATCGCAGGCCAGCGGACAGTGCATCGCCCGTTTGATCGGCGAGATCGCCACGGCCATGCGGGCAGCTGAGCATGATCTGGGTCGCATCGACGCCCTGGCCGGGGACGGTGATCACGGCATGGGCATGGCGCGCGGCTCCGCCGCCGCAGCCGAGGCAGCAACAAAAGCCGTCAACGCTGCCGCGGGCGCTGCCAGCGTCCTGGCGGTGGCCGGCGATGCCTGGGCCGACCGTGCCGGCGGGACTTCCGGCGCTCTGTGGGGACTCGCCCTGCGTACCTGGAGTACTGCTTTCAGCGACCAGCAGGCAGTGACCCCGGCAACCGTGGCGCAGGGGGCACAGGCGGCGCTTGACGCTGTCAAGCGTCTGGGAGGCGCGCAAGTCGGCGACAAGACATTGGTCGATGCCTTCGCCCCGTTCGTGACCACGCTCTCTGCCGAAATCGGCAAGGGAGCCCCGTTGAAAACGGCTTGGGAACTGGCGGCGCGAGCCTCAACAGCAGCCGCGGAAGCCACCGCTCAACTGACGCCGAAACTCGGCCGGGCACGATCTCATACCGCCCGGAGTCTCGGCCACCCCGATGCCGGCGCCACGTCTCTCGCCATGGCGGCGTCCCTCGTCCACAGCAAAATGCCCTAAAAACCACCCAACCAGTCGTTTCCACGGATGGCCCGACAGACTCACCACGAACGCCCCCCCAATCCTTATCGTTCGTCCTGTGGTGTGAGCCTGTCGAGCCATCAACGGATTGCATCGGCAATTCCCAAAACCAACAAGCACACGCCGCCAAAATTCCTCTTAGCCCATTCAATCGACCGAACTTTGCGCCGCGCACTCCTGCGATCCAGGGCTCTGCAGCAACTCGAGAAACCGAGCAGTGATCGGGCTGATTGAACGGTCGCGATGAACGAGGCTCCCCCATGGAGTCAAGGTGTGGGTAAAGGCAAACGGAACGATGCGCAGCAAGCCGTGTGCTTCGTAAAGCTGCGCAATGGACAGGGGAATGGCCGCCAGCATGTCGCTGCGTGCGATCAGACTGGTGGCAATCAGGATCGAGGTGGTCTCGATCAACCCCTTGGGCAAAGGTTGGTGATGGCTTTGGGCTTCCTGTTCGATGACTTCACGCGAGGGACTACCGCGCGGCTGCAGAATCCATGGGAAAGCCAGCAGATCCGAGAAGCTCGGCGCTGCTTGGTTCGACAGCAGCGGATGAGAATCGGAGGCGACGACGGCGATGATTTCCTCGCCAATCGGTTGAAATCGGCAATCGCTGGCAACGCTACCGGACATTTCCGGCAACCGGCCGATGACGACGTCCAGTTTACCGTCGCGCAGCAACTCGACAAGATGGTCGCTGGTGTCCACGATCACCTCGATCGAAAGCAACGGGAAGCTTTTTTTCAGTCGGAGCAGGGCATCACTCAGACAGTCGGGCGTCGCCGCCATGATGCTGCCGACGACGAGTCGTCCAGCGCTGCCGAGACGCAACTCGCCCATTTCTCGACCGAGCGCCACCATGTTGCTGCTGATCGTACGAAATGTATTCATCACCGCCTGCCCGGCGGCATTCAGGCGCATGTTGCGGCCGATCCGGTCAAACAGCGGTTCGCCAAGCGCGTCTTCGAGTTCATGCAACATCTTGCTGGCGGCCGGCTGGGACAGCCCCATGTGGGCCGCCGCCTTGTGCAGCGTACGGTGCTCGTGAATGGCCAGCATCAGGACGATCTGGCGCATGCGTAGCCGGTTCAGCAGCTGTGGAATGGGATTGATGGAAAGCACGACAGATAATTGATAACCTTAGGTTATCAATATATCAAATACTTTCAGTTTTCGGCGAAGGAGTGCCCTGCTACGATCGCTTTTCCCGCCCGCTCAACGGCGGGGGCGAGAAGTTCACATTACAGGGTGTTACGTGGATCAACGACGAACATGATGGGGGGAGTATGAAAGTACTGATTACGGGTGGCGGCGGATTCCTCGGATCACGTCTGGCACAGGCGCTGTTGCAGAAAGGCTCGCTCGCCGACGGCGAAGGTCGCCAGTTGCCGATTTCGCAGATCATCCTGTTCGACATGGCGTTTCCCGACGAGGTCGATACACGGCTACAGTGCGTCACCGGCG
>CAYUYI010000365.1:0-2973 GCA_964448995.1 uncultured Propionivibrio sp.
CGTCCGCCACGGCACGCACCTGTTTGCTCGAGCCGCCGTGCGACTGCTTGAGTTCAACCGACTCGCCGGTTTTCGCCTTCCAGTATTTCTGGAACAGCGGGTTGTAATCCTTGTAGAAATCGCGGGCGACGTCATAAGAAACGTTGAGCAGATTTTCTTGACCCCAGGATGGCAAGAGCCAAATCGCTGCGACAACGACCAGTAAGTGACGAATGATGGGTTTCATGACGGCTCCTTGCGATCCAGTTTCAATAAAGACCGTCACACTATAGAGTCACCACTTAGAACCACAAAGCTTAAATTTTCATTTGTTTATTTCCACAAAGAATATAAATCCTTGTCCTGGCCCAATTCAGACGGACGGAAACCAGAACCCGTTGATGGCAAACCGCACGTCGTCAGTGGCCCGATCACGATCGAGAACGGAGTAGAATGACATTCGTCTAGTCCGCTTCTCATCCCAAAATCAGCCGGGTTTTCGTCGATGACCGGCGCCACCTTCAGCGATCATTTTCATGGGCAAGTTCAGGACACTGCTGCTAGCGCACCACGCTGGAAACAATCACACGACGCAGGTCGCCGTGAAACAGTTTTCTGAAAACGTCAACAGAAGAACCGGAGGACAGATTGCCATCGCTTCCGTTCCTGACAGTGCGTTAGGCAACCTTCCCGAATTGTTCCGTATGGTTGTCGACGGCCAGGCAGACATGGCACTTCCACCACACGACCGGCTGAGCGGGGTTTCGCGTAAATTTGGTTGCGTCGACATGCCCTTTGTATTCGATGATTACGCCCATGCCCACAGGGTGATCGACAACGAATTCAAGCACTGGATCGCTCCCGATCTTGAGGCATTGGGTATCGTTTACCTCGCAGGATGGGAATGGGGGTTCCGACAAATGACCAATACCATTCGGCCTATCTTCTCCCCGGAAGACCTCCGCGGACTCAGAATCCGTATTCCCCCGATCAGGAATCTCCATGCCACCCTGATCTCCTTTGGTGCCACACCGGTCATCGTCGAGTTCAAGAGACTCTTCACCGCCATCCAGAAAGGACTTGTCGACGGTCAGGAAAACCCGATTGCAATCATCCATACGATGGCGCTTTGGAAGACACAGCGATATCTGTCGCTGCTGAATTACAGCTATGACACGATTATTCACATCATTAACAAATCGTGCCTGGAAAGTCTTCCGGCGGAGCATCGCACGATTCTGCATGAGGAGTCAGCCCGGGCCGCCGAAACCATGCGGCATCTGATTCAGACGCAGGAGACCGAACAACTGGCGCAGCTCGCCCGCGAGGGAATGCGCATCGACCGACCGAATCCGTTACCATTCAAGGAAGCAAGTGCTCCGGCACGCCAGAAAATCACCGACTATCTTGGCGAAGAAACCGTACAGGCATTTTTCAAAATGGTGGAACGTCAAAGACGACCTGGGGCGATAAGCCTGCCATGAGTTGGACAATCGATCCCCACCTGATCCTGGACTCGATCAATGAAGGCGTGCTGGAACTGGACGCCGAGCAACGCATTGTCCACGCCAACCGCGCCGCACGATACCTGCTCGATTTTCCGATCGATGCACTTGTCGGCCATCGCTTCCACCAACTGTTGCAGCCAAACCGAGGCGACGGAACACCTTACCCGGAAGACGAAAGCCCGATTTCGCTCATCCGCGATGGCGGCGCGTTTTACTTGCTGCCGGACATTGTCTGGCGCAAAGACGGAACCGCGATCAACGTCGACCTGTCCGCCATCTCGCTAAACGACGGGGAACAGCCTGCACGAACGCTTGTTCTGTTTCATGAAACCGAAGAGCAACATGCTGCACAGCGGGCTTTGCTGGCCGCCTTCCATGATCGTGATGCGTTCAACAAAGGGCTCGAGGCTGCACACAGCCAACTTCTGCAATCCGAAAAACTGGCCTCAGTCGGCCAACTGGCCGCTGGTGTTGCGCATGAAATCAACAATCCGATCGGGTTTGTCGGATCGAATCTCGAGACACTCAACCAACAGGTCACGGGCCTCTTGTCGATCATCGCGGCCTACGAGAAGGTGGAGGAAAGCCTTCCCGCCGATGCCGGCATGCTGGCATCAATCAAGGCAATCAAGTCGAAGGTCGATTATGACTTTCTCAGGGAGGACATCCCGGCACTGATCAGCGAGTCGATCGACGGTGTCCGCCGAGTGAAAAAGATCGTGGAGAACCTGAAGAATTTCTCCCGCGTCGATTCATCCGAGTGGCAGATGACCAACCTCGAAGAAGAGATCGAGAGCACCCTCAACATCGCCTGGAACGAGATCAAATACAAGGCCGAGGTGCGCAAGGAGTTCGCCGGCCTGCCGCCGATCGAATGCATGGCAGCGCAAATCAATCAGGTGTTCATGAATCTGCTCGTCAATGCGGCGCAGGCCATCGACACACGTGGAACGATCACCATCCGAACGGGCTACAACTCAACAGAAGTATGGGTCGAGATCGAAGACAGCGGCCTGGGAATCCCGCCGGAACACATGAACAAGGTCTTTGAACCGTTTTTTACGACGAAACCGGTCGGAAAAGGAACTGGTCTAGGACTCTCGCTCTCGTTTGGCATCATTCAGAAACACCACGGACGAATCAATGTGTGCAGCGAACTCAACAAAGGATCGGTATTTCGCGTCACCCTGCCCCGACATCGCGCCGTCCCGCCGGATGATCAGAAACAGGCCTCGTCATCGTAAAATGCAGGTATGCACAACAGCCTGTTGAGCTCACTGACGAGATCAAATGCCCCCTCCCACGCTCCCTGCCGGCCTCGATCACCGCTACGAAATCCGCGCCGAAATCGGTTGCGGCGCCACCGGCACGGTGTATCACGCCTGGGATACGTTCGCGCAACGTGATGTGGCGCTGAAAGTCGCGCATGCCCAGATTTTCAAAAGCGACGACCCGGACCAGGCCCTGGTACGCAAATCCTGGCTCA
>CAYUYI010000366.1:0-2972 GCA_964448995.1 uncultured Propionivibrio sp.
TATAGATCTGCGTCACCGACAACACGCCCGGGTCTTCCTGCGGCGGGTAGGCAGTGCGACCGGTGTCCTTCTTGTACCAGTCGAGAATGCGGCCGACGAAGGGCGAGATCAGTGTCACGCCGGCCTCGGCGCAGGCCACCGCCTGATGCAGCCCGAAAAGCAGCGTCAGGTTGCAATGGATACCTTCTTTTTCCAGCACCGAGGCGGCCTGAATGCCTTCCCAGGTCGAGGCGATCTTGATCAGGATGCGTTCCCGCGAAACACCGGCGGCTTCGTATTGGGCGATCAGTTCGCGCCCCTTGGCGATGGTCGACTCGGTATCGAAAGACAGGCGCGCATCGACTTCGGTGGACACCCGCCCGGGGATGATCTTGAGGATTTTGAGCCCGAAGGCCACCGCCAGCCGGTCGAAGGCCAGCGAAACCACCTGTGCCGCCGGCGCGCCGGCGCCGCAATCGCGCCGCGCCTGGGTCAGCGTGTCGTCGACGATGGTTTGGTACTGCGGCATCTGCGCCGCCGCGGTAATCAGCGACGGATTGGTCGTGGCATCGCGCGGCGTAAAGGCTTCGATCGCCCCGATATCGCCGGTATCGGCCACCACCACGGTCATCTTCTTGAGCTGTTCCAGCAAACTTCCCGACATTTCCCGCTCCTCTTGCCTGTTGGTTAAAATTCGATTTTGCGCCGTTGTTTCAAGTTGCAGCACCTGTCGCGCGACGCGAACGACGATTCATTTGTATTTTCACATGAACAAATGTACATTAGCAAAACTTTCAGCTAAGCTGCCCGGATCGTTGTGTTAGCCGCACGTCAGCCGTCTTTTCTCCCACTCTCTCATCCGAATCCATGAACTCACTTATCGCGAAGCCGCAGGGAACCGTAGCGCACAATTCAATCTTCGAGCAAGCCGTCAGACAACTGCCATTGCCTGTCTGTTCCGTTTTCGGTTCGGCCACCGCCCCAATCGCTATCCAATTTGCCAATTCGGCACAGACGCTGGAAACCAAAGACAGCGCTCAGGTCGCCCAGTCCTTCCCCAATACCGTCAAGGCCTCCGGCAACGTCGTGCTCGAGGCCGCGGGCTCCAACCCCAGGCTCGCCCAGAACAAGCGGATCGCCGTGCTGTTTTCCGGCGGCCCGGCCTCCGGCGGACATAACGTCGTGTGCGGCCTGAAGCGGGTGCTCGGCAAAGGTAACACGCTGCTTGGCGTGAAAGGCGGCCCCAAAGGATTGCTCAAGGGAAATCTGTTTGAAATTACCGATGCCGACGTCGACCGGATCATCAATACCGGCGGCTTCGATTTCCTTGGCACCGACCGCACCAAGATCAAGACCGACAAACAGTTCGAACAGGTCCGCGAAACCTGTGTCGCCCACCGGCTCGATGCGCTGGTGATCATCGGCGGCGACGATTCCAACACCAACGCCGCCGTGCTCGCCGAATACCTGTCCCGCAACATCAAGGCCGACGGCTCGGGCGTTCAAGTCATCGGCGTCCCCAAGACCATCGATGGCGATTTGCAGATCGGCGATCTGTTGCCAATCTCGTTCGGTTTCGATACCGCGACAAAAATCTACAGCGAGATGGTCGGCAATATCCTTCAGGACAGCCGTTCCTCCCTCAAATACTGGCATTTCGTCAAACTGATGGGGCGCTCTGCCTCGCACGTTACGCTTGAAGTGGCGCTGCAAACTCAACCGGCGATCACCCTCATTTCCGAAGAAATCGCCGAGAAGCGCCAGTCCCTGAGTTCCATCGTCAATCAGATTGCCCACACCGTGGTTGAACGCGCCGACAAAGGCATTCACCACGGCGTCGTCATCATTCCGGAAGGCGTCATCGAATTCATCCCGGAGATGCACGCGTTGATTTCCGAGCTGAATGATGTGCTTGCACAGAACGCCGAAGAATTCGAAAAATTGCATGCCCAGGCCCGGCCGATGTTCATCCAGAACATCCTGTCGCCGGAAAACGCCTCACTGCTTGCATCGCTGCCCGATTACATCGTCGACATGTTGCTGGCCGAACGGGATTCTCATGGCAACCTGCAGGTGTCGCTGATCCCGACCGAGCAGTTGCTGATCGACATGACGGCACGCGCCATCGCCGAAATGGACGCCAACGTGCCGTTTGCCACGACAAACCACTTTTTCGGCTACGAAGGACGGTGCGGCGCGCCGACATTGTTCGACGCCGCCTATACGTACAACCTCGGCTTGACCGCCGGCTCGTTGATCCTCGACGGGCGGACCGGCTACATGGCGACGATCACGGCACTGACCAGCGGTGGCGTGCCGAAAGCCATTCCGCTGACCGGCCTGCTCAACATTGAACGGCGCCACGGGCACGATGAATTCGTGATCGAGAAAGCGCTGGTCAAGACCGGCTCGCCGTCCATGCAGTATTTCACGGCCCATCGCGCCGCCTGGGCCGAGCAGGACTGCTTCGCCTCGCCCGGCCCGCGCCAGCTGTGGGGCCCGACCGCCCTGCAACAGCCAATCACCGTCGCACTCAACAGCGGCGCCGACTCGCTGAGCTTCAAGATCGGCTAAGCATCGCGCAAGCAGGCCGGAACGCCAGGTTCCGGCCTTATAATTTCAGGCAGTGCGTCTCTCTCACACAGGAGCAATCTCATGGCAACACCGACTTCTCTGGCCAATGCGATCCGCATTCTAGCAATGGACGGCGTTCAGGCCGCCAATTCCGGCCACCCGGGCGCCCCGATGGGCATGGCGGAAATGTCCGTCGCCTTGTGGAACCGTCACCTCAAGCACAACCCCGCCGATCCCAAGTGGGCCGACCGCGACCGTTTCGTGCTCTCCAACGGCCACGCCTCGATGCTCATCTACTCGCTCTTGCACCTGACCGGCTACGACCTGCCGCTCGATGAACTGAAGAAGTTCCGCCAATTGCACAGCAAGACCCCCGGCCACCCCGAAGTCGGCCACACGGCAGGCGTCGAAACGACCAC
>CAYUYI010000367.1:0-2965 GCA_964448995.1 uncultured Propionivibrio sp.
GCGCCGGCAAGCTCGATCAGGTGGCCGAATTGCAGTACGGCAAGCTGCCGCAGCTTGAGGCGCAACTCAAAAGCGCCGAGAAGGCGAGCAGCGGCGCGGTGAAGAACACGCTCCTGCGCAACGAGGTCGGCGTCGAGGAGATCGCCGAGGTCGTTTCGCGCGCCACCGGCATCCCGGTGTCCAAGATGATGGAAGGCGAGCGCGACAAGCTGTTGCGCATGGAAGACCGCCTGCACCAGCGCGTCGTCGGCCAGGACGAGGCAGTGCGTCTGGTTTCGGACGCCATCCGTCGCTCGCGCGCCGGCCTCGCCGACCCCAACCGGCCCTACGGCTCCTTCCTCTTCCTTGGCCCGACGGGCGTGGGCAAGACCGAATTGTGCAAGGCGCTGGCGGCTTTCCTGTTCGATTCGGAAGAACACATGATCCGCATCGACATGAGCGAGTTCATGGAGAAGCACTCGGTGTCGCGCCTCATCGGCGCGCCGCCCGGCTATGTGGGCTACGACGAGGGTGGGTATCTGACCGAAGCCGTGCGCCGCAAGCCCTACAGCGTGATCCTGCTCGACGAGGTCGAAAAGGCGCATCCGGACGTGTTCAACGTCCTGCTGCAAGTGCTCGACGACGGCCGCATGACCGACGGGCAAGGGCGCACCGTGGACTTCAAGAACACCGTGATCGTGATGACCTCCAATCTTGGCTCGCAGATGATCCAGCAGATGAGCGGTGACGATTACCAGCTCATCAAGCTCGCCGTGATGGGCGAGGTGAAGACCTATTTCCGGCCGGAGTTCATCAACCGCATCGACGAGGTCGTCGTCTTCCACGCGCTCGACGAGAAGCACATCAAGTCGATCGCCAAGATCCAGCTCGGTTATCTGGAAAGCCGGTTGGCGCAGCTCGAAATGAAGGTCGCCATCGACGACAGCGCGCTGGCCGAAGTCGCGGCAGCCGGATTCGACCCGGTGTTCGGCGCGCGTCCGCTCAAGCGGGCGATCCAGTCGCAGATCGAGAACCCGCTGGCCAAGGCCATCCTCGAAGGCCGCTTTGCCCCGGGTGACACGATCCGAGTGGCTTGCCTGAGTGGGGTGATGCGGTTTGATCGGGGGTGAGTTGCTGATCTGACGTCGCCAGAGCCTGGCGAAAGGCGGGAAACTGAGGGGGCTGCAAGGCAGGCGGGACAAGAAAGTGCGGGCAATATGCTGTGCGTGACGACAGTATATTGCCCTCGGTCATCAATCTGGATGGGGCCTCCTGATCGCTGTCGCTGCCAAAAGTGCCTGTCGTTTACCAATCTGATCTTGGTATGCATCATCTATCCGCTCACCGACACCTGGAAGGCTAAAGGTTTCGACAAAAGAGGGCGGAAACGCCGCCTCAAACCCAACTCATGTGTTTGGAATCACCGAAGCGAATGCCGTGGGGACAATCCTGGATTACGTTGGTGAATCGATCTGACCGCCCAAATTCGTCCGTTCCTCGTTGGTGAGGGGGGCGTTCGTGTTTGAGGTTCCTAACGCGAAACTCGGACGTTACCTGAGGTCCTGAAGGCCAGGATACGTTAGAATGCGCGCTTGAATTTCCTACCTTTGATGACATGCGCCGGGTATTTGTCGAGAACGGTTTCCCCTGCGTCATCGCACATGAAAAAATCGATCTGGAACTAACCCGGATTGCGACATTCAGAGCCTAATGGCTCGAATGGCCAAAATTGGCCAAAACACATCACTGATCAGGTTAATTGAATGATACGTATAAGACGAGGGATGGATCTGCCGGTCGACGGCGCGCCGGCTCAGTCCATTGAAGCAGCCCATCCGATCCGGACTGTGGCCGTGTTGGGAAAAGACTACCATGGCATGAAGCCAACCATGGCCGTTCAGGTCGGTGACAAAGTCAAGCTGGGTCAGATTCTTTTTTCCGATAAAAAGAACCCCGGCGTGCATGTCACCTCGCCCGCGGCCGGTACCGTTGCAGCCATCCATCGTGGCGCACAACGCGTGTTGCAGTCGGTGGTCATTCAGGTGGACGGCGATGAAGAGGAAACCTTCGCCGCTTACGCCGATACTCAGTTCGAGGCACTTGACCCCTCGCTGATCCGCGAGAACCTGCGACGTTCCGGCCTATGGACGGCCCTACGCACCCGCCCCTTCACCAAGATTCCTCAAGCAGAGGCTGTGCCGGCCTCCATTTTTGTGACGGCCATGGATACGCACCCACTGTCGGGTGACCCGGCGCTGGTCATCGCGGCACATAGCGAGGACTTCCGTCGTGGGCTGCGAATTCTGTCGCGCATTGCGCCGGTCGTCGTCTGCGCGGCCGAAGGTTCGACGGTTTCGGCGGAGGATCTGTCCGGAGTCCGGCTCGAGCGCTTTGCAGGACCGCATCCCGCCGGGCTTCCAGGAACGCACATCCATTTCATTGACCCTGTCTGCGCGACACATAGCGTGTGGCAAATCTACAGCCAGGATGTGATTGCCATCGGCAAGCTCTTTTCGTCCGGCCGTCTCTGGGTCGAGCGTGTGGTCGCTCTGGGCGGACCGGTGGTCAAAAAACCGCGCCTTCTTAAGGCATGCCTGGGCGCCAGCCTTGAGGATCTTGCCACCGGGGAGCTTGAGCCAGGCAATAACCGGATCGTGTCCGGCTCGCTGCTCGGTGGGCGTTCGGCATGGGGGCCATATGCGTATCTCGGGCGCTACCACTATCAGGTTTCCTGCCTGAAAGAAGGCAACGACCGCGAATTCATGCATTGGGCACGTGCCGGCTTCAATAAGCATTCGGTTCTCAATGTATTCGTTTCAAAACTGCTGAGCGGCCGCAAATTCAAATTCACCACGACGACCAATGGCAGCCCGCGCGCCATCGTTCCGGTCGGTTCCTACGAAGAGGTGATGCCGCTCGACATTCTGCCGACCCCGCTCTTGCGCTATCTGGTGGTAGGCGATACGGAGATGGCCCAAAAGCTGGG
>CAYUYI010000368.1:0-2961 GCA_964448995.1 uncultured Propionivibrio sp.
ATTGCCAGCTGGAACGTCAATTCACTCAAGGTGCGCCTACCGCAGTTGCTCGAGTGGCTGACCCTGCGCCAGCCTGACGTCGTCTGTTTGCAGGAAACGAAGCTCGAAGACAGCGCATTCCCCCAGCATGAGATCGAAGCCGCCGGTTACGCGGTCGTCTTCAGCGGACAAAAGACCTACAATGGCGTCGCTTTGCTCTCGCGTTAAGAACCCGTCGACATTGCCCGAGGCAACCCGCACTTCGACGATGTCCAAAAACGCCTGATCGCCGCCACGGTCGACGACGTTCGCGTCGTCTGTGCCTACATGCCCAACGGCCAGGAGGTCGGCAGCGACAAGTACGACTACAAACTCGCTTGGCTCGCCGCACTCGAGCGATGGCTCGCGCAGGAAATCGAGCGCCACCCGCGGCTTGTTCTTGCCGGTGACTTCAACATCGCCCCCGAAGACCGTGACGTTTACGACGCCAAGGCATGGGCAGGCAAGATTCTCTGCTCGGAACCCGAACGTGCGGCTTTCCGCCGCCTGCAAGCGCTGGGCATGAAAGACAGCTTCCGGCTATTCGAGCAGGCGGAAAAAAGCTTCTCCTGGTGGGATTACCGCATGCTGGGTTTCCAGAAGAACCTCGGCCTGCGCATCGACCACATCCTGCTCTCCGATGCGCTCGCCCCCCACTGTACCGCCGCCGCAATCGACCGCGACATGCGCAAGCGCGAGCGCCCTTCAGATCACGCGCCGGTCTGGGCAGACATTGCTGCCTGACAAAACCGGCTCGACGATTCAGCCTTTGGGAAAATCAGCCCCGCGCGCCACGGCTTCCTGCGCGACAAATTCCTTGCGGATCGCTTCGAGCTGCGCGAGGCCGACATCAAACGCCGCATTGCCCAACGGCAAGTGGTGCGGTGGATTGGGCGATTCGACGGCCTGCACAATGGCCTTCACCGCACGCACTGGATCACCTGGTTGCTTGCCCGAGTATTCACGCAGCTGTGCGCACTTGACGCCGGCCGTCGGCCGATAGTCTTCGATGCGGTTCGGACTCTCGTTGGCCGAACGCCCGGCCCAGTCGGTCCGGAAGCCACTCGGCTCGACGCAAATGACCTTGATGCCGAGCGGCTCCACCTCTTCCTTCAGCGCCCCGGACAGGCCCACTACCGCAAACTTCGTCGCGTTGTAGTAGCCAAGCGCCGGAAACGGCTTGATCCCGGCCAGCGAAGCGATGTTGATGATGGTGCCGCTGCGCCGGCGTCTCATCCCGGGCAATACTGCGGCCGTCATGCGTCCGAGCGCAAAGACGTTGATGTCGAACATCCGGCGGACTTCGGCATCCTCGCTTTCCTCGACCGACCCGAAATACCCGATGCCGGCGTTATTGACGAGTACGTCGATACGGCCGAAATGGCCCTCCGCCGCCTGTACGGCGGCATCGATCTGCGCCTGATCGGTGACATCCAGCTTGAGGATCAGCGCGCCATCGCGCCCAGCAAACTCCTTGAGGTCATCCGGCTTGCGCGCCGTCACCACCGTCGGATAGCCCGCCGCCAGCAGTTGCCGCGCCATCTCGCGGCCAAATCCGGTTGAGCACCCTGTGATAAACCACACCCGCTTGTCAGTCGCCGCCATTGCCTTCTCCTTGAACACGATTCAATGTGAATTTCGATTATCCTAGAAAAATCGTTGGCCGCGCTCGCGACACAAAAGGTCGAGGTACGAAAAAAAATATGCATGACGACAAAACAGATGACTTTCAGGAACGGACTGAATCAAGCGAGAACGCCCAGACAAGGTATTTCGGATGAACGAACAGACCCACCTCAATATCGCCGCCCTGCTCTCGCACGTCCCGCTTTTTTCCGGCCTCGACACTGGCGAAATCGCCCGGATCGCGCGGGGGACGCGTGAAATCCACGTGGCCAAGGGCGACATTCTCTTCCACAAAGGCGACAGTCCGACGGGCTTTTACCTCGTCGTATACGGTCAGGTCAAGCTGGCAATCAGTTCATCTCAAGGCAGCGAAAAAGTCGTCGACATCCTCAGTCAGGGGCAAACCTTCGGCGAAGCCGTCATGTTCATGGAACGCCCCTACATGGTCTATGCGCAAGCGCTGAAAGACTCGCAATTGCTGCTCATTGCCAAGAGCGCCATCCTCGATGAACTGGAGAAAGACCCGAAACTGGGGCGCAAGATGATCGCTTCGCTATCGATGCGCCTGCATCACCTGATCACCGACGTCGAAGCCTATTCCCTGCATTCCGGACGCCAGCGCATCATCGGTTATTTGCTGCGCGAGACGACCGATACCGACGACGCCGCGCTGACGATAACGCTCCCAACCAGCAAAGGTGTCATCGCTTCGCGCCTGAACCTCACGCAGGAGCATTTTTCGCGCATCCTGCATGAACTGACTGAAGCCGGCCTGATTGTCGTGGAAGGTCGCCGCATCACCATCCCCGACGTGCCAAAACTGCGCGCCTACGATCTCTGAGTATCACGAAATACCATGTCATCTATCTGAAACCGAAAGCTGCCACCATGCCCACCCCAAAGCCCCAGGAGACAAACATTGATCTGCTTCTCTGGCGACACGCCGAAGCTGAAGACGGCTTCCCCGACTCGAAGCGAAAACTAACCGCCCGCGGCGAGAAGCAAGCTGCCCGGATGGCCGAATGGCTGACGAAACACGCGCCGAAGGATCTGCGCGTCGTGGCCAGCCCGGCAAAACGCTGCCAGCAGACCGCGCAAGCGCTGGGCCTGCCGTTCGATACCGACTCGCGTTTAGGAACAGGTAACCCTGTTGCCGATCTGCTCGCCGCGGCTCATTGGCCTGACGGCGACGGCAAAAAAAACAACACCGTTCTTGTTGTCGGCCACCAACCCACGTTGGGCCAAACAGCCGCATCCCTGCTGTCGGGAAGCGAGGCCGACTGGTCGATCAAGAAAGGAGCAGCATGGTGGCTTACC
>CAYUYI010000369.1:0-2955 GCA_964448995.1 uncultured Propionivibrio sp.
ACTGATCGGACAGAGGAATTTCCGGCGGGGAAAAATTGTGAGTCTCGTCTGACGTGGCTGGTAGCCAGTCTAGAGCTGCCCCTCAGACGACCGATGCAGAGAATATCGGAGTGGCTGGAGTTGGCTGCATCCTGCCCGATGACAAAAAGGTAGTCAAGAAAGCGTTTTGCTCGCTGCGCACGGCGCATCTTTCCGGTGCGGACGGCAGGGGGCGGTCCTGTCACCCGGTCAAACGCCGGCATTCGGATTCTTTTGCGCGGGCGGCATCGATGGCGCGAGGAATTGCGGGAACGTGGCGCTGGTTGTCAGCGCACGTTCCCGGCGGCGTTACTTGCCTTGCAGGTACAGCTCGCGGGCTTTCACCGCGGTGTCGGCGAAGTCGGAGAAGAGTCCGTCAACACCGAGCTTGAAGAATTGGGAATACTCCTGGAGCGGGTCGTTCTTGTAGTCCGGGGCCAGGAAGACCGGTTCGTTGCGGAAGGTGTACGGATGCACCACGAGGCCGGCCTTGTGCGCGTCGGCGACCAGCGTCGTCGGGGCGGCGAGGCTCTTGTCGGCGTTCTGCGGCACGATCAGGCGCTTGTACGGGCCGATGCCGTTGGCGAACTTGGCGATCTTGGCCAGTTCTTCGGGCTTGGTCAGATCACCGTACGTACGCGGATCGCCTTTGACGACGAAGTCGTAGGGGCGCAGGTGCTTGTCTTCGTACAGGAAGACGATCGGTGTCTTGATCATCTTGCGGATGTCCTGCAGGTTCTGGTACTCGAACGACTGGATGAAGCATGGTGCATTCGGGTCGTCGTAACCGTTTTCCTTGAGGATCTTGACGAGGGTTTCTTCCAGCGGCAGGCCAATCGAACGGAAGTACGTCGGGTGCTTCGTTTCGGGATAGATGCCGATGGTGCGGCCGGTTTCTTTCGTGGCCTTCTTCGCGATGTCGATGACTTCCTGCAGCGTCAGGATTTCCTGCGTGCCGTCGTTCGCATGGTTGCGGAAATTCAGACGCTCCTTGGCGCGCAGTGTCTTGATTTCGGCGAGCGTGAAGTCCTCGGTGAACCAGCCCTTGATGCGCTTGCCGTCAATCATCTTGATGGCCACGCGCTCCGGAAACTTGATGGCGGCGTCGGTGGTTTCGGTAATGTCGTTCTCGTGGCGGGCAACCAGGTAGCCGTCGCGCGTGGGGACAAGGTCAGGCTCGATGAAGTCGGCGCCCATCTTGATCGCCGTCTCGTAACCGAGCCGGGTGTGTTCCGGTACATGCCCGGCGGCGCCGCGGTGGCCGAGCACCAACGGTTTGTTCGTCGGGGCGGCCAGCGCCGTGGTTGCCATGACGCCGCCGAGGGTCATGGCAGCGCTGAGAAGTGCAGCAATAAAACGCATTCTTTCCTCCTGTCTGTGTTTTTGAGTGGCGAGGGTTTGACCGGACTGAACGCGAATACTGAACCGGCCAAAGCCGTGCTTTTTTTAAAACGAACATTTAAGTGTTCGTTTTGGCAACATATTGATGGTTTAGGCGATTGTCAATGGATTGTTCGGTAATTTGTGTTGCTAAACGAAATTAGTGTGTTTCAAATGGAAATTGTGCGCCGCTCGCACTGTCGCCGTTGCCGGAGCGCTGCTGCTAGAATGCCATTTCGCTACGCATTCCCCGGTGCTGAACAATGAACCAGGCACTTCTCCTCTCCGTCTTTATCGTCGCTTCCTGCGGGTTGGCCTATGAGCTGATCGCCGGTGCGCTGTCGAGCTACCTGCTCGGCGATTCGGTGATGCAGTTCTCGACGGTGATCGGCACCTACCTGTTTGCCATGGGCATCGGCTCGTGGCTGTCGCGTTTCATCGAGCGCAACCTGATCGCGCGCTTTGTGCAGATCGAGCTGATGGTCGGCGTGCTCGGCGGGTTTTCGGCGGCGGGGCTGTTCTTTCTCTTCGTGTGGTTTTCGGCGCCGTTCAAACTCGCCTTGTATCTCGTGGTGATGGCCCTCGGCGTGCTGGTCGGCCTCGAAATTCCGCTGATCATGCGCATTCTCAAACGCGACCTGTCCTTCAAGGACGTCGTCTCGCAGGTGCTGACCTTCGATTATCTCGGCGCGCTGGCGGTATCGATCCTCTTTCCGCTGTTGCTGGTGCCGCATCTCGGGTTGGTGCGCAGCGGGCTGTTGTTCGGGCTGCTCAACGTGGTGGTGGCGTTGTGGGCGCTGTGGCTGTTCCGCGAGCAGCTGCACGGCGCGGTCGGCCTCAAGGCGCAGGCCTTCGCCTCGCTGACGGCGCTGGCGCTCGGGTTCGCCGGGGCCGGGCAATTCACCAGCTTTGCCGAGGCGCATCTGTATGCGGACGAGATCGTCCATGCCGAATCGTCGCCTTATCAGCGCATCGTGCTGACCCGCTGGAAGGATGATTTGCGCCTGTTCCTCAACAACAACCTGCAGTTCAGTTCGCGCGACGAATACCGCTACCACGAGGCGCTGGTGCATCCGGGGCTGGCGACGCTGCCGGGCGCGAAGCGCGTGCTGGTGCTGGGCGGCGGCGACGGGCTGGCGGTGCGCGAGATCCTCAAGTATCCGCAGGTCGAGTCGGTGACGCTGGTTGATCTCGATCCGGCGATGACCCGGCTGTTCTCGACCGCGCCGCCCTTGCGCAAGCTGAACGAAGAGGCGCTGCAATCGCCGAAGGTTCGGATCGTCAATGCCGACGCGCTGCAATGGCTGGAAGGCAGCGACGAACTCTTCGACTTCGTCGTCGTCGATTTCCCCGACCCGTCCAATTTCGCCATCGGCAAGCTCTACAGCGCCGCGTTCTACCGACTGCTGGACAAGCACCTGAGCGCCGGGGCGCTGGCGGTGATCCAGTCGACCTCGCCGCTCTACGCCCGCCAGTCGTTCTGGTGCGTGGTGACGACGCTGGAGAGTGTCGGGCTGGTGGCGACTCCTTACCACGCGCTGGTTCCCTCGTTCGGCG
>CAYUYI010000370.1:0-2945 GCA_964448995.1 uncultured Propionivibrio sp.
CGAGACCCGTCGACTCGTAGACCACGTCACCACCCTGCTGTTTCTGATACTCATGGTCGTCACCCTGCTGGGCATGGCCGCAGCCCCGGTATTGGTCTATATCTCCGCGCCCGGTTTCGTCGCCGAACCCAACAAGTTCATGCTGACCGTCGATCTCACCCGAATCACTTTTCCTTACATCCTGTTCATGTCGCTGGTCGCGCTGTCCGGTGGCATCCTCAATACTTGGAGTCGCTTCGCCGTCCCGGCCTTCACACCGGTTCTGCTCAACGTCAGCATGATCGGCATGGCGCTGTTCGCCACCCCGTATTTCTCGCAACCGGTCCTGGCACTCGGCTGGGCGGTGTTTTTCGGCGGCGCACTGCAACTGGCATTCCAGTTACCGAGCCTGAAACGCGTGGGCATGCTGCCGCGCTTTTCGCTGGACTGGCGAGATGAAGGCGTGCGCCGCATCCTGCGATTGATGGGGCCGGCCGTCCTCGGCGTCTCCGTGGCACAAATCAGTCTGTTGATCAATACGATTTTCGCCTCATTTCTCGATACCGGCAGCGTTTCCTGGCTTTATTACGCCGACCGGCTGATGGAATTCCCCGCCGGCATGCTCGGCGCCGCACTCGGCACCATCCTGCTACCTTCGCTGGCCAAATGTCATGCCAGCGAAAATTTCGATGAATATTCGAAGCTTCTCGACTGGGGCCTGCGCCTGACCTTGCTGTTGGCCGCACCAGCAGCACTAGCGTTGGCGATTATTGCCGTACCGCTAATCGCGACACTCTTTTACCACGGCGCTTTCACCGAACACGATGTTTTCATGACCCGAAACGCCCTGATTGCCTACAGTATCGGACTGCTCGGAATGATTCTCGTCAAGGTGCTGGCGCCCGGGTTTTACGCCCGGCAAAACGTGCGGACACCGGTCAAGATCGGCATTTTCACGCTGTGTGTCACACAAGCACTCAACCTAGCACTCATCGGTTGGCTCCAGCACGCCGGGCTAGCACTGGCCATCGGACTGGCGGCTTGTCTCAATGCCCTGTTGCTCTACCGCGGACTGCGCCGTCACGACATCTACACCCCCCAAGCGGGCTGGCGATCATTCTGCGGCAAACTACTGATCGCCCTGACCGCGATGGGTGGCGTCCTGTGGTTCGCCAGCGGCACCGCCACCGATTGGCTGCACTGGGGCTTGACCGAACGACTCTGGCGACTGATGCTCATCGTCACCGCCGGCGCGTCGACCTATTTTGCGACGCTCGCCCTGACCGGTTTCAGATTAAGGGACTTCAAACGCAAAGCAGCAACCTGAAAGTGCGTCAAACCGAAGAAGATCAGACCATCGAACTGATCAGCAAATGCCTGCTCGACGAACCGTCATTTCCGGCGAAATCGTCAGCCGAAGCGGATCTGGAAAGTGAAACTGCCCGCCCCCGGACATCGAACCGTCACCCGTGCAGACAATAAAAAAGGGCAGCGACTCTGCTGCCCTTTTTTACCCACTGGAAAACCCGATCAGGGCACCAACGGCAAGACCGGAACGATCATCAGCGCGACAATATTGATGATCTTGATCAGCGGGTTCACCGCCGGGCCGGCCGTATCCTTGTAGGGATCGCCAACTGTGTCGCCGGTCACCGACGCCTTGTGCGCCTCGGAGCCCTTGCCACCGAAATGCCCGTCCTCGATGTACTTCTTGGCGTTGTCCCAGACCCCACCACCGGTCGTCATCGAAATGGCGACAAACAGGCCGGTAATGATTGTTCCCATCAACAAGCCGCCAAGCGCCTTCGGCCCAAGCAGCAGACCAACGAGTACCGGCACCATCACCGGTAACAGCGACGGCAGAATCATCTCCTTGATCGCCGCCGTTGTCAGCATGGAGACGGCACGCGAGTAGTCGGGCTTCGCCGTTCCATCCATGATGCCGCGAATTTCTTTGAACTGGCGGCGCACCTCAATGACCACCGAACCGGCCGCACGCCCCACCGCTTCCATGGCCATGGCGCTGAAGAGATAGGGAATCAGACCGCCGATGAAGAGACCGATAATGACCATGTGATCGGAGAGATCGAAGGCCGTGACGTAGTTCCGCGCCTCCAGCGCATGCGTGTAGTCAGCAAACAGGACCAGCGCCGCCAGCCCCGCCGAACCGATCGCGTAACCCTTGGTCACTGCCTTGGTCGTATTGCCGACAGCATCCAGCGGGTCGGTCACGTCGCGCACCTCCTGAGGCAAGCCGGACATCTCGGCAATGCCGCCGGCGTTGTCAGTGATCGGCCCGTAGGCGTCGAGCGCCACAATGATCCCTGTCATCGAGAGCATCGAGGTCGCGGCAATAGCGATACCGTACAACCCGGCCCACGCGTAAGTGACATAGATGGCCATGCTGACGCAGACCACCGGCAGCGCAGTGGCTTTCATCGAGATACCGAGACCCGCGATGATATTGGTCCCATGGCCAGTCGTCGACGCTTCGGCCACATACTTCACTGGCCCAAAATCGGTGCCGGTGTAGTACTCTGTAATCCAGACCAGCAGCCCGGTCAGCACCAGACCGACCACCGCGCAACCGAAGATCGACAGCGAATCAATCAAACGGCCATCGGCCAGCGTAATGCCATCACCCAACAGGCCGGTGGTCACCGGATAGAACGCCAGCAGCGCCAGCGCCCCCGCCACAGCCAAGCCACGATAGAGCGCATTCATGATCTTGCCGCCTTCACTCGCCTTGACGAAGAAGCAACCGATGATCGACGCGATGATCGACACCCCGCCAAGTACCAGTGGATAGATGACCAGGTTATCGTTGGCGCCGGCGACGCCCTTGAGCATCATCGCGCCCAGCACCATCGTCGCCACGACGGTCACCGCGTAGGTCTCGAACAGGTCGGCCGCCATGCCCGCGCAGTCGCCGACGTTGTCGCCGACGTTGTCGGCGATCACCGCCG
>CAYUYI010000371.1:0-2938 GCA_964448995.1 uncultured Propionivibrio sp.
GGAGCGGCGCGAATTTCCTCCGCCAGCAATGTTTCACGAAGCGCTGCACTCGGCAGATCGGCGCAATCCGTACCTCATGCATCACGGCGACAACATCGGGGTGCCATCGACTGCGTTCAAGAGACTTGAAAAATCCCACCCTCGCCGCTATCTCGGAAAAGAACCGGTCGGAAACTTCGATCGGCGCGGTTCATAACGAAAGGAGAGACTTATGTATCGAACCTTGTTTCCAGGCGACCTGTTCGCCGATCTGGACCGTCTGCAACGCCAATTGCTGCGTTATTCCGGTCCATCCACCAGTATCCGAGGCTTCGGCCGAGGCGGCTTTCCGGCCCTGAACGTCGGCACGACGCCAACTTCGGTCGAGATATATGCTTTCGCCCCCGGACTCGACCCCGCCCGCATCGATCTCTCGATCGAGCGCGGGGTATTGACGCTGTCCGGAGAACGCTCGAACGACCTTCCCAAGGAAGGAGAAAAAGCGACGGCGCACATCAACGAACGACTCAGCGGCAGCTTCCGCCGCGTCGTCAGCCTGTCGGATGACATTGACCCCGAATCGGCGACGGCCAGCTACAAGGACGGTGTGCTGCACATCAGCATCAAGCGCCGTGCCGCCGCCATCCCACGTCGTATCGACATTCACTAGGACTGGAGGATCCATCATGAACGATACCAAGGTCACCAGAAAAGAAGACGCCGAACGCGCCGACGTACCGACCATGCTGCCGGCCGTCGATGTTGTCGAGGACGCGGGGGGAATCACCCTTTATGCGGATCTGCCTGGCGTTCCCAAGGACAAGCTGAATCTGCGCGTCGATGCGGACGCACTCTCCATCGAAGGCGAGGTCGCCCTGCCCGTTCCGGCGGACATGGAAGCGAGCCATGTTGAAGTCGAGTTGCCACGCTATCAGCGCACTTTCACGCTGGGAAAAGAACTGGACAGCGAAAAAATCCGTGCGGAATTTCAGAATGGCGTTCTGAAGCTCAGTATCCCGAAGGTCGAGCACGCCAAGCCGCGCAAGATCGAGGTCCGCGTTACGTGATCGCAATGGCCGGCCCGTGAGGGGCCGGCCGGTTTTCCCCCAGAAAGAACAGGAGGACGACGCCATGAAACTGGAAGACATCAAACACGGCATCAACGCACTGCGCGATTCGGTGGTCGATGGCTGGAGCCGGTTGCGCGAAGCGGCTGCCACCTCGCTGACCCGGTTCAACCCGAACGAGACGAGCAACCTGCCGTCGACGCATGAAGTGGACGACAATTTCTACTTCCCGTCGGCCAGCTGGGGCTTGCTCTCGGGCAACGTCTACGAGGGCGACAGCAAGATTGTCGTGCGTCTGGAGATTCCCGGTCTGGACAAGGAGGATTTCAAGATCGAGGTGAGCGAGAACGTGCTGCTCGTCTCGGGCGAGAAACGTTTCGAACGCGAAGAGGGTGAAGGACGCTATCGCACCTTCCAGTGCGCCTACGGGGCTTTCCAGCGACGGGTTCCACTGCCCGCCCCGGTCGTCGCCGACAGCGCAACGGCAGCCTATCGCAATGGCATTCTCCGGGTCGAACTGCCGAAAGCCGAGCGCGCCAAGCCCAAACGCATCGACGTCCGGATCGACTGAGCGTTGCGGGCGCCCCGGAAAACGCGAGGGGCGCAAGCCTCGTCACGGCCCCCGATCAGCCCGTACGACAGGCCGACACGGTTTGCCGGATCGAATCGGCGCTGGCCTGCAGCTTCTCGCGTTCCGAATTGCTCAGGGCCGGATGCAGGATGCGTTGCACGCCCGTCCGTCCGATCACGCAAGGCAGCGACAGGCAGACCCCCTCGGTGCCAGCATAGCCATCGGACCAAACGGAAACCGGCATCGTCTGGCGGGTGTCATGCACAATCGCAGCGACAATCATCGCCGCCGAACGGGCGATGGCGTGGTTGGTGAAGCCACGAATGCGGAAAACATCCGTACCTTCCTGCATCGAACGACGCGCCAACTCCAGTTGATGCTCAGGATCGTCGGCGAGTTCGCCGGCCAAATTGACCGACGACACCAGCGGCACCATGTTCGGCCCATGCTCACCAAGAATGTAGGCGCGAATGTCGTTGCTATGCACACCGGTGTAGGCGGCGATGGCGGCGCGCCAGCGCGCAGTGTCGAGCAAGGTTCCACTGCCAATGACGCGCTGCCACGGCAGCCCCGTCAATTCCAGCGCCAACGTCGTCATCGCGTCCATGGGATTCGAGAGCATCAACAGGATGGTATCGGGACTGTAGCGCACGATTTCCGGCAACATCTTGCGCATCAGCACGCCGTTGCCCCGCGCATAGGCGTTACGGTCGGTTGACCCCGGTGGCATCGAAACCGATGCCGTCACCATGACGATGGCTGAATCCGCAGTCTCGGACAGATTACCTTCACGAATCCGCATGGGCGAGCCACCGACCGACGCGGCATGTTGTAAATCCAGCGCCTCGGCCCGCGCCACTTCCTGATTCAGGTCAACCAGGACGAGCTCCTTGCACAACTGCTCCGATACCAACGCCGCTGCAATCGACGAGCCGACGCGCCCCATTCCGATAATTGAAATCTTCATTCAGTCCTCATTTCAAATCAGCACACAGTCAACCGGAGTGGGCCGTCTGCTCAAATACGATCGCAGTTTACCCGATGAGAAGCAGACAACTGGCGAACTTGTGGATACGTCGTTCGACATTCCTCGACAGCCAACGGGCAGCGCGGATGGAAATGGCAGCCCGTCGGCGGATTGGCTGGCGACGGCGTTTCGCCGGCCAGACGGACGATTTCCCGAGCATGATCCGGACGCGGGCTGGGTACGGCGGAAAGCAGCGCCTGTGTGTAGGGATGCTGCGGCGAACGCAGCACGTCGTCGACGCTGCCACGCTCGACGATGCGTCCGAGGTACATCACCGCCACGTCGTGCGCGAGG